>JALVLX010000229.1 GCA_027032855.1 Flavobacteriales bacterium
TATAATCACAATTTTTGATTTAATTCAAGCAACTGTTCCATTAAGTTACGGTCATTGCACAATCGTGGCACTTTATTTTGACCGCCTAATTTACCTTGTTCATTAAGCCAATTATAAAACAATCCCGATTGTGCTTTCTCTACTATGGGCGCTTGCATGGTCAAATTTTTATAACGTTTGGCAGCGTAATCGGAATTCGCTTCTTGCAAAGTTTGATCCAGTATTTTTTTAAATTTTTCAAAATTATCCGGCTTTTTATCAAATTCTATCAGCCACTGATGCGCACCTTGCCGGTCGGTTTGCATAAACACCGGTGCTATTGTGTATTCTTTGATTTCGGCACCGGTTTGATTGGCCGCTTTCTCAATAGCTTGATCTGCATTTTCAATAACAACTTCTTCGCCGAACGCATTGATAAAATGCTTGGTACGACCTGTAATTTTTATCCGGTATGGTCTGACAGAGGTAAAACGCACCGTATCACCTATAATGTAACGCCACAAGCCGGAATTGGTCGAAATAACCATGGCATAATTAACGCCGGGCTCTACATCTTTGAGCGCCACAACCTTCTCAGAATGAACACCTTTGTAATCTGACATCGGGATAAATTCGTAGAAAACACCATAATTGAGCATCAACAACAAATCATCGGCATCTTTACGGTCTTGCAGGGCAAAAAAACCTTCGGAAGCATTATAAATTTCCATATAATGAAATTCGCCACTGGGGAACAACTTTCGATAAGCCTCCTTGTAAGGGGTAAAACTGACACCACCATGGAAAAAGACTTCTAAATCCGGCCAAACTTCCAAAATGTTGGATTTACCTGTCCGGTTTAAGACTTCTTTTAGGAACATCAACATCCACGAAGGCACACCGGCTAAGCCTGACAAGTTTGAACGGAGTGCTTCATCTATAATTTTATCCAGTTTTTGTTCCCAATCAGCCATCAAAGCTGTTTTTTTCTCGGGCACAGTCACCATATTTGCCCAAAACGGCATATTGTCAATCATAATGGCAGACAAATCGCCGACATAAGCTTCTTGATGCTTGAGCAGTTTTTTACTACCGCCGAGCTTGAGTGTTTTTCCTTTCAAAAGTTTAGAGCCGGGATAATTGTGCAAATAAAAAGCAATCACATCTTTACCGCCTTGATAATGATTCAACTCCAAAGCTTCTTGAGTTACAGGTATGAATTTACTCCTCGCCGATGTCGTGCCGCTTGACTTGGCAAACCATTTAATTCTACCATGCCACAACACATCCGGCTCCCCCTTCATCATGGCTTCAATATAAGGAAATAAGGTTTCATAATTCTGCAACGGAACCGTTTTTTGATAAGTTTCTATATCTTTAATTTTCTCAAAATTATATCGCTTTCCAAAACGGGTATAAGTAGCCATCTCAATCAAAAAACGTAACTGTTCTTCTTGCGTATTGACAGGGTTTTTGATAAACAAACGCAAATCGGATAGTTGCTTACTAAACCACCACGTAGCAATGGAATTGATAAAATTAAACTGCGATATCATATAATTCAGGTTCTGCTACAAATATAGTTATTTTTTTGAGGAATTGATGAATTGAGAATTAGGTCATTGAGTGATTTTGTGAGGCAACGAACAAAATTGTATCGAAATGACCGGGTTTGAAATTGGTGATATAAGTTGAAGGTTGAAGGTTATAGTTCATAGAATATTTAGTTCTTTGATAAATCCTTATTACTTCATACTATGATCCTGCTTCTAATTTAATGAAATATTTCAATTTTCAATTGAGACACACGACTTGTGTATTTCTACATTACGAACTTTATAAACTTTATAAACATTATAAACTTTACAAACTTTACAAACTTTCAACTTCAAAGACTGTTTCCCAAAAAGACTCGTTGTGCTTCGTTATAGGCGTTTTCAAAAGCCAAGGGATTAATGCTTGTAGATATATGATTTTGAGAAAAATAAGTCATCAGCTTTTCGGTTGGTAAATTGCCGACCAGTTCGTCTTTTGCCATAGGACAGCCACCAAAACCTTTAATGGCACTATCAAAACGGCGGCAACCGGCTGTATATGCCGCATCAACTTTTTCGTACCAGGTTTTAGGATGTGTGTGTAAATGCGCACCAAATTCAATATCCGGATATTTAGGTATCAAATATGAAAAAATTCGACGAATGCTATCGGAATCAGCCGTTCCAACCGTATCGGACAGAGAAATCAACCGGACACCAATTGCCCGCACTTTCACAACCCATTCTTCCACAATTTCTTCATTCCACGGATCGCCATAGGGATTGCCAAATCCCATTGAAAAATACACATTGACTTTTTTACGGTGTTTGTCCGCTATGTTCATAATATCCGCCAACAAATCACAAGATTCGGCGATGGTTTTAGCCGTATTACGCATTTGAAAAATTTCGGATAACGAAAAAGGATAGCCTAAATAGGTGATTTTTTCAAATTGAACGGCATCATTGACGCCACGCCTGTTGGCTACAATCGCCAGTAATTTGGTGTCCGTATCCGACAAATCCAATGCTTCAACCACTTGCGCTGTATCGCGCATTTGCGGAATGGCTTTTGGC
>JALVLX010000230.1 GCA_027032855.1 Flavobacteriales bacterium
ACATAAAGTTGAATAATGAGCCATTCTTAATTCATCTATTCTAAACCCGGCGCTTCGATACAATCCCGATTGCCATCGGGATCACTCAGCGACCTACTATTTATTTCATCAACTCATCAATTCATCAATTCATCAATTCATCACTCCTCAAAAAACCTACATTACAAATCTAGTTTCACTAATAGGCGTACGCGTATCCATAGGTAAGCCACGGTTACGATGGTCATCTATTTCGGCGGCAACGCCAACAGTTCTACCAAGCAGGAACAAGCTAAACCCGATTTTTTGCATGGCTTTTTCATCTACTTTGTTTTGACGATACAATTGCCACATCAGTTTCAGACTGATAGCTGCTATAACCGCATCAATATTGACAGCATAGACATTTTTGGTAATTTTTTGCTGTTTGAGCGCTTGGACTAATTCCTTATAGAAATCCCAAAACGGGTTGCGGATACCGGCATCTGTAAATTGTTTGTAGATATAGTCTTCACGCGGGTCAATATTGACCGGTTTACCCTTAAAGACCGGATGGTTGATACCCGGAATGCGTTCGTAAGAATTGCCTTTGGCTTTGGCTTCTTTTTTGGCTTTGCCAAAGTCAATTGCAGCTTGGTTTGCAATTTTTTCTACATCAATGTTTGCAGTAGCAGGGTCAAAATCTTGATGTGTGCCGAAAGCATTCAAAATATAGCGAATACCGACAAACCCGTTACC
Organism: Flavobacteriales bacterium; assembly: GCA_027032855.1. Classification (GTDB taxonomy): domain Bacteria; phylum Bacteroidota; class Bacteroidia; order Flavobacteriales; family Flavobacteriaceae; genus WGBX01. The sequence goes on from JALVLX010000230.1 coordinate 718, forward strand.
GCCGTGTGATAAGCCGGTGTTAGCCAAAAAGCCGATAAATGCCGTAGCAATCAAGTTGCCGGCACTGACGCTTTCTTTGGCACCTTTAGCACTGATAGTACCGGGTCCATTAGTTAAAGTAATACCTATCAAAGTTGAAAATTCTTTGAGAGAAACGGCATCGGGTTCATAGTTAAAAATGGCTTTAAAAATCGTTTCGGTAAACGATTGAGTTGGAGTAGTTTTGCCTTTGATATGAGATTTTACATAATTATTATTGTAAAAATTCGTAGTGGACAAGATGCTGATTAAAGCTATTTGGTTAAAATAATCATAGGTGTCTGCAATGGTATCTTGACTGATTCTTTTCTTAACCAAAGCAGGCAAGAACAGGTGGAACAGCATACCTGCTATGACAAAGGTATCGGCATCTTTTATTTCGTAATTTGTCGCAATGTGTTTGATTAATGACAAAGCATTACTTTTTTGTTTCAATAAGTTGTTCCAAGCACCAATGGCAGTTTGACCGTTTTTGAAACTGAAAATATTTTCAATTGTTTCATGATGTTTTTGCCAATCAACATTTTTCGACAAGTCACGTAAGTTTAAATCGATATAAAGTTGGACAAAATTTTGAATGGTTTTACGAGCAAATTCTATTTTGTTATTACCGGAATTCAATGCAAGTACCGACATCAAAGTTTGGTTAGGCGTGGCATTGTTTTGCTCGGCTTGTTTGATTAAGTCAAAATAGCTTTTCGGTACTTGAGATAAATGATTTAAAATACTGTTAATCAACGGTAAATCGTGTTTGTCAGCAGGCATTTTTGCCAAAGAAAAAAAGATGTTTTCTTCGTAAGAATTTTGAGCTAAATCCGTTACTTTTTTACCGTGTAATTCGGCGATATGCGTTTTGGGGTCCATAGTGGAAGCACCGGAAGCATTGCGCATATTTTGTCGTAAAAAGACAGCGCCGAGAGCTTTGTTGACGCGTTCTATTTCTTCATCGTAAGGCGACAGTGCTTTAACGATTGGTTGTTGCAGATTTTTCGGCAGTTGCCAATAGAAATCATTACCAAACCAAGCTTTAAGTTCCAAATTACCTATAGGCTCAAAGTCCGGCTGCATTTGCCTTTTGTCAAAGGCGGCTTTCATAGCCAAAGGAATTTGTTGAATGGAATTGACAATAGCACCTTTTTCACTGACAGTATCCGGATTATCGGGGTCAAAGGCTTCAACGCCGAAATAATCTTTAAACCATTGCTCTTTGCTGGCGGCATCGTCATTGCTACCGGCAAGGGCGCCCGCATGTCCTACGGCTCTTGACAATTTAGCTTTCCAATGTCCCGTAACACAAGCAATGATGGGTTTTTCAAAATGAAATTTACTTTTTTGAATCATATCCAAAGCAATTTTTTCATAAAAACCACCCGGTTCAATGTATAAAACAACTGCTTTTGTACGCTCATCGTTTTGGGCGGCGTATAAAAATTCCGCTACAGGATATTGGATAATGGTATCTTTACCGGAGCTGACCAAAGTTGTGGCACCAAATCCTTGTGTTTTGAGATATTCGGTAATGGTGGTGCTAAAATTTCCGGAATTACTGTGAATGGCAATGGAACCTTTCACTAACAATTCATCAGGATTGTCACCACCCAGTCCGCCACCAATACGTACATGGTTCCAAGCATCGGCAACGCCGAGCGAATTGGCACCGAATACATCCACACTGTTAGCTTGTGCGATAGCCCGGATTTGTACTTGGTCTTTTACGCTTAATTTTTCGGTAACGATGACAATTTTTTGTAGCTTTTTATTATAATGTAAGAGTTCGGCAACAGCATGATAAACGGCGGTAGGGGGTAGGT
>JALVLX010000231.1 GCA_027032855.1 Flavobacteriales bacterium
AACGCAAGGACGTTGTGCAATAATCAAAGAAACTCCTTGGTAATCCAATTCTTTTTTGATAATTTCTACATTTTTATCGTGATATTTTTTCAACGGGATAATCACTTTGACGTGTTCTTCCGGTACGCCTAAACCTTTGGCAATATCATATAGTCGTCCCATAGCTGCTGAGGGCTGTGCACCGGTCATGGCAACGGCTGAATTGTCGGAAATGATAACCGTAATAGGCGAATTGTCCCAAACGGCACTTAACAAACCGGTCATGCCGGAATGTGTAAAAGTGGAATCGCCAATCACGGCAATAGCGGGTAAAAGTCCGGCATCGGCGGCACCTTTAGCCATGGGGATGGAAGCACCCATATCAATCAGGGTGTCAATGCTTTCATAAGGTTCTAAAACGCCTAACGAATAACAGCCGATATCTGAAAAAACTCTGTTATCGCCTATTTCCGGAATGATGTCATTAAGTTCTTCATACAAATCAATATGACCACAACCCGGGCACAATTGAGGCGGACGGCCGGTTACAATTTCAGGAATATCTTCATCTATTTTATCTTCCAATCCGAGTGAATAAGCTACGATATTCGGATTGAGTTCGCCGGTTCTGGGAATAGCACCGGTCAGTCTGCCTGTGACTTTTTGTTCTCTCCCCAAATAATCGCTTATCATTTCTTCGATAAAAGGATAGCCGTCTTCCAAAACTAAGATTTTATCAACTCGGTCAAACATTTTTCGCACTTTCTCTTTGGGTAAAGGGTAGTGACTGACTTTTAGCACATCAAAGGGTGCGCCATCAGGGAAATTTTCAAGCAAATAATTAATGCCGATACCTGAAGCAATAATACCCAAGCTTTGATCAGAACCTTCGGTATAAGTATTCCAAGAGGAATCTTCGGCGATTTTTTCCAGCTCTTTTTGTTTTTGAATCAAGCCTTGATATTGTATTTTAGCAAAAGACGGAATCAAAGCAAACCGTGTGGTGTCGTCGAGCAGATTTAAAGAGTTTTGCTCTGTTTTGTCTTTCAGTTTGACATTAGCCCGTGAGTGTGACAAGCGCGTTACCGAACGTAACAAGACCGGTAATTTTGTTTTTTCGGACAGTTCAAAAGCATAGGCCATCATATCGTAGGCTTCTTGTTGATTGCTCGGTTCCAAAATAGGAATCATGGCAAATTTCCCGTAAAACCGGCTGTCTTGTTCATTTTGCGATGAATGTTGTGAAGGGTCATCAGCAACAACGACGACCAATCCGCCATTGATACCCGAAATAGCCATATTGATAAAAGCATCGGCGGCTACGTTTAACCCAACGTGTTTCATCGTAACAATGGCGCGTTTTCCGGCAAAAGACATGCCCAAAGCTTCTTCCATAGCCACTTTTTCGTTAGTGGACCAGTGTGCTTTGATTTTTCCGGATTTAGTTTCGGGTTGAGCGGTAATATATTCAATGATTTCAGTAGAAGGCGTGCCGGGATATCCATACGCACCGGACAAACCGGCATCGATAGCTCCTTGAGCAATCGCTTCGTTTCCAAGAAGTATTTTTTGCATAAAAAGTTAATTTTTCAATCTCGCATAAAGATATAAAAAAATCAACTTATTTTTATGATTTTTTTATGTTTTTTTAGCGGATTAAATTTAATGGGTTTTTCCACTACAATCTGTACGCCTTTTTCACAAAGAAATAATTTTAGATAAAAAATACCATTGAGCGCCGTAGGTGCGTCCTGTTTGTTGCGTATTGAAAATTGTTATGAACAGGTCGCTCCTACTGAGCTAATTTTGTAATTGGATGCTGTATTTCTACCCCTATGGGGTAATATTTTGAAAGGCAAATTCTGATGTGAAATTAACGACATACTGATAATATTGAGCGCCGTAGGTGCGTCCTGTTTGTAGATAAACAATAAGGAAATACCGCTGAGCACCGTAGGTGCACCCTGTTTGTAGAATAAATTTTATCTTTGCGCTACAAAAATTACAATTATAAACCAACAGATGAACCAAAACGACACCCCTAAAAAGATAGATGAAAAATTACAAGGCAGTACGACAAAATATGTACAAGCACCTGAAAATACCAAAAAGGTTTTCATAGAAAGCTATGGTTGTCAGATGAATATGAACGATTCGGAGATTGTAGCTTCTATTCTTTTAAAACAAGGTTTTAATACGACTGACAATTTGGATGAAGCGGATTTGGTTTTAATCAACACTTGTTCCATACGCGAAAAAGCAGAAACAACCATTCGCAACCGTCTAAAGCATTTTAACAAGTTAAAGAAAGAAAAACCGAAAACAAAAATTGGTTTAATGGGATGTATGGCGGAACGTATCAAAGAGAAAATCTTAGATGAAGAGAAACTCGTTGATTTGGTTGTAGGCCCGGATGCTTACCGTGATTTACCTAATTTGATTAATGAACTGGAAGATGGTCGTAAGGCGGTCAATGTATTGTTGAGCAAAGAGGAGACCTATGCAGATATAGAACCGGTACGTCTCAACAGCAACGGTGTATCGGCTTTTGTGTCTATCACGCGTGGTTGTGACAATATGTGTACGTTTTGTGTAGTACCTTTTACCCGTGGTCGTGAGCGTAGTCGTGATCCGGAAAGTATATTGCACGAAATAAAAGTATTGCAAGATAAAGGATTTAAGGAGGTAACATTGTTGGGACAAAATGTAGATAGTTATTTGTGGTACGGTGGCGGTTTGAAAAAAGACTTTGACAAGCAACCCGAAGATGTAAAGAAAATTGCTGTTGATTTTGCCGGTCTTTTAGATTTGGTAGCAACGCATTTTCCCGGTATCCGCATACGTTTTTCTACGTCTAATCCGCAAGATTTCAGTTTGGAAGTGATAAAAACCATGGCAAAACATCCCAATATTGCCAAGCATATACATTTACCGGTTCAATCCGGAAGTGATAGAATCTTAAAATTGATGAACCGCAAGCATACGGTTGCTCAATACAAGGAAACCATTGATGCTATTAGAAAATACATTCCCGATGTGGCGATTTCACAAGATATGATTGCCGGATTTAGCACTGAAACCGAAGAAGACCACCAAGCAACCCTTGATTTGATGGATTATGTCAAATACGATTTCGGTTTTATGTTTGCTTACTCGGTGCGTCCCGGAACTTTGGGTGCCAAAAAGTTGGAAGATGATGTGCCGCATCATGTTAAATTGCGACGTTTAAGAGAAATTATAGACAAGCAACAAGAACATAGCTTGTACCGCATGCAACAATTTATTGGCAAGGAAGTGGAAGTTTTGATTGAAGGTAATTCCAAGAAATCCGATAAACATTGGATGGGACGTAACTCGCAAAATGCCGTGGTAATTTTTGAAAAAACAGGTAACGAAAATCCCGGTGATTTGGTTAAGGTCAAAGTCAATGATTGTACTTCGGCTACTTTGTTTGGAGAGAGATGTAAGTAACGAGTAACGAGTAACAAGTATCAAGTAGCAAGTGTCTAGTAACAAGTTTTTGATGAATTGATGATGTGATGAATTGATGATATTAAGACAAAAATAAAGTATGAAGTAACAAATAATCATCAAAAAACAAAGTAATCTATGAACCGCAACTTTCAACCTTCAACTCAGGTCACTGAGCCTGCCGAAGTGTAACTTTCAACTAATATAATACCGCCACGGCTTTTCCGCCCACACCTTAGCATAAGCGACACCGATACGTGTGCCGGTTGCAATTTGTTTTTTTGGAATAATGATACCTTCATTTGCTATCCATAGACCGGTATCGGGATGTAAGGCTAATTTGTTCAAACTTTTATCTATTTTCAAATGCTTGGTTAGTTTGCCGGGTCCATCGGTCTTGACAGGTAGATTTTTAGTGTCTTCAATGTCAATTTTTTGCAAATTTGAAATGCCGCGAATTAAAACCGCTGCCGGAAAATCTTTGGGCATGGTTACAAAATTGAGCATATAATACATGCCGTAAATCAGGTAAATATAAATGTGTCCGGGCGCATCATACATCACTGTTGTCCGGGGTGTTTTTCCTTTACTACAATGACAGGCTAAGTCTTCTTTGCCGTGATAGGCTTCGGTTTCGGTGATGATGGCTCTGTATAAGGTATTGTTGTACTGACGGTACAAAACTTTCCCTAGTAAATCTTTGGCAACAGTCCGGGTATCGCGGTTAAAAAAGTCTTGTCCAATGATTTTGGAAGTCATTATATTTTGATTTGGTTTAAAAGGTCACTAAGTAGTTTTGTGGTATTAGCTACTTGATGTTAAGAAAATTACACTCAAAATTCCAATCAACATCCAAAGTTTATACAGTTTGGTGGTTTGTTCGTATTGTTTTTTGTAAATGGAATAAACGCCTAACAAACCAATTAAAGTGCTGACAATAAGTAAGATGCTAAAAGCAATGCCGCTAAAGTGTGTTTTGAAATAATACAAGACAGCCGGTGTGAGAAGCGTTAAGAAAATCAACAAAAAGCAACTCAGATTTTCATTGAGAACCGGTAAAGTTTTGTAGCCTGCTTGGTGGTCATATTTCAAATCTTCCAAATCTTTGGCCAGTTCACGTATCAGTGTCAACCAAAAAGCCAATGCCAATAATAATTCTAAAATATGCGAGTTTATTGAGATGTCTTTAGCAAAGTTTACTGGAACATAAATAGCAAAAGCCGTCAAAAAGGCAATTAGCAGATTGCCGGCTAAGGCTACTTTTTTAATAAAATAATTGTACAGGCTTAATAAGACCGGGATACTGATGATAGCATATAACAAATTGGCTTTAAAACTCATATAAAATCCGGTAAAGCCAAACAGAAAAGCCAATACAAGGAATATGATTGTCCAAATTAAATACGTTGTCAAGTTAAATTCGATAAAACCTTTTTTTTGACGATCTGTTTCATAATCGGTTATGTTGTTTTGCAGGTTGCCGAAAATACCGAAAAAAGTCATAGACAGGGTTAAAAACAACCAAGCGTCAGTAGGAGAGAAGGATTTTTTTGCTAAAACAAAATACATTAGAAACTCTAGTGTCAGATATATCAACACGTTTTTCCAGCGGATGATTTTAAAAAATTTAGTTAGCGGCTGTGTCATTGTTGTCAAAATTAAATGTCCATTTTCCTTGCACTCTCAATACTTGTTCAATTACGTCACGAACGCAGGTTTTACCACCTTTTTTGTGCGAGATATAATCAACGGTATCCAAGACTTCTTGTACGGCATCGCGGGGGGCGGCTGACAGTCCGGCTTTTTTAAGTAGCGGAATATCGGGAATGTCATCGCCCATGTACAAAACTTCAGTAGGAGTTAAGTGGTTATCTTTCAAATATTTTTCAAAAACCGGTAATTTGTTATCAATACTGATAAACACATCTTTGATGCCTAGATAGGTCAATCTGGTGATGACATTAGCGTCGCGGGCACCGGAAATTATGGCAACTTTATAGCCTTTTTTTAAGGCGACTTTTACGGCAAAACCATCTTTGGTATGCATAGTGCGCATTAAGTCGCCTGTACTGGTAATATGTACGGTTCCGTCGGTTAAAACCCCGTCAATATCAAAAATAAAAGTCGTGATATGATTGAGTTTTTTTTTGTACGAATTATCCAAATTATTCTTCATAAGCAGGTTTTGAAAGAGTTGGCAATTTACTAAATTGAGTTGAAAGTTGAAAGTTTTTTAGTGAAAAGCGAAAAAGCGACAAAGTACGAAGTGCGACACCGGTCATTTCGATACAATCCCGATTCATCGGGATCACTCAATGACCTTTCTATAGGAGCAGAAATAAAGGTGGTTTAGTGTCCAGACTCAAAGGTGACTGAGTGCTGTGAGCATAGCGAACAGTGTACCGAAGTCACCGAAGCCCCGACATCAAATAACCAAATAACCATATCACCACATCATCAATAACAACAAAAATCATTTGATTATATCAAAAAATCTGTTTACTTTACGGTTTTTGAAATAATACAATTATGATTGCACAGATATTGTTTACTATTATATTAATAGCCGGAGCAGGTTATTTTGTGAGTAACATCAGAAAAGCTATTAGAAATATCAAACTCGGTAAACCGGCGCAACGGAATGATCATAAAGACATTCGTCGTAAGAATATGATACTCAAAGCTTTTGGTCAGCAAAAAATGTTTAAACGTCTCGTGCCGGCTTTGTTACACTTGGTGGTTTATCTGGGTTTTATCATAATTAATATAGAAATGCTCGAAATCGTCATTGACGGGATATTTGGTACGCATCGTGTGTTTGCACCTTTTGGCGCTTTTTACAACTTTTTAATCGGAAGTTTCGAAATTTTGGCGTTCTTAGTCATTTTTGCTGTCGTGGTATTCTGGATTAGAAGAAATGTTTTAAAATTGTTGCGTTTTAACCAACCCGAAATGAAAGGCTGGCCAAAAAATGACGCTAATTTGATTCTCTATTTTGAAATGGTTTTGATGTCTGCCTTTTTGATTATGAATGGCGCAGATTACAAATTGCAAATGCTTAAACACGGTCATTATCATTTTGAAAATGGTATAGCCGGAAGTTTTCCTATCAGTCATTATTTATACAATATTTTACCGGACGCAACTAATAGTTTGGTGATGATAGAACGCGGTGCATGGTGGTTTCATATCATTGGTGTTTTAGTGTTTTTGAACTACTTGTATTTTTCAAAACATTTGCACATTCTTTTTGCATTTCACAATACATATTTTGCCAAACTACCGCCTTACGGTAAGATTGAAAATCTGGAATCTGTTAAAAACGAAGTAGCCTTGATGATGGACCCCAATGCCGACCCTTACGCAGCACCTGCCGATGATGCACCCGAACCGGAACGTTTCGGCGCCAAAGATGTGTTTGACTTGGAGTGGGTCTATTTGCTCAATGCTTATACTTGTACGGAATGCGGTCGTTGTACCGATGTATGTCCGGCAAATCAAACCGGTAAAAAGTTATCTCCGCGTAAAATCATGATGGATGTGCGTGACCGTTTGGAAGAAGTTGGAAAAAATATCGATAAAAACGGCGAATTTGTAGATGATGGTAAATCATTGCTAGACTATATTAGCAAAGAGGAGTTGTGGGCATGTACTACCTGTAATGCTTGTGTGGAAGAATGTCCCGTAGAAAACGACCCAATGGACGTGATTGTATCTGTCAGACAATATTTGGTTATGGAAGAATCGGCAGCGCCAAGCGAACTTAATATGATGTTTACAAATATAGAAAACAACGCTGCGCCTTGGCAATATAGTCAAATGGACCGTCTGAATTGGGCTGATGAGGATTAGAAAATTTTAGTTAAAAGTTTTAATGTTCATAATGTTCGTAAAGTTTACTACAACAAAAATCTAAAATCTAATTTCTAATCTCAAAACTATCCATAATCTTTAAGGCAGTAGGTCTTATTTGTCAAACCGGTTTTGTTCGGCAGTAAAAGTTAATATATACGCCTTGTTGTTGACAATCCAATAGTAC
>JALVLX010000232.1 GCA_027032855.1 Flavobacteriales bacterium
GGATTGCGTGCCAACGCCAAAGACACCAACAATTTTTGCTTCATACCGCCTGATAATTTCAAGAAAGGTTTGTTTAAATGCTTTTCGACATCTAATTTTAAATCATTGGCTATTTTGACAAACTTTTCTTTATCTGTTTTGGTGATAATGGCAAAAAACTCCATAATTTCTGCCACTGTCATTTTAAGTGGCGGCGGTAACTGTGGCACAAAGCCCACTTCTTGCAAAATGTCTTCACGTTGCGTTCTCGAATTTTTCCCCAAAACACTCAAAAAACCTTCGTAAGTATAAAGCCCTAATACACAACGAATCAATGTGGTTTTTCCGGCACCGTTTTGCCCTATTAGCGCAATGCGGTCACCGGCATTGAACTGCACCGTCAAATCTTTGATTACCTTAACTTTATTAAAGGTTTTTGATAAATTTTTTATATCAATTAATGCTTTTTCCATATTTATTTTTCCTGCTTTTTATCAGTCTCTTCATCCGGCACTTCCAGCGGATGCAATTCTACTTTCTCTTCTACACTTCCTAAAACATAACTCGGTGCTTTAAAACCGAAAGACAATGCCTCACCGTAACAAACATCTATACACAAACCGCATTTGGTACAATCACCACCGGTGAAATGCACTTCGCGGGTAGCGGCTCCTTTTTTGACAAACCAAAGTTCGTGCGGTACCAAACAAACATCTTGACAATCTGTACAGTAACCACATTTATCCAAATCGAATTTTACACCGATAGGCGACAAATCACCGATAATACCGTAAGTCGTTCCGATAGGACACACATAGCGACACCAAAAACGTTTAACGCCAAATACTTCAAACAACAAAATGGCAACTACCCAAATCAACGCCAAACCGGGACCGTAAATCATAGCACGGGATAAAATACCCACCGGATTAACATCTTCAAACACCAATTCTTTGGTCAAAAGTGCCAACAATAAAAAGCCTACCCAAAAGACATATTTGACGGTAATATCATAAGTTTTATCTCTGATTTTTTTCTTTTTGATGAAATAAGCCCGGACTTTTTCACCCATTTCGGCAAAGAAATGATAGGGACAGACCCATGAACAAAAAGCGCGTCCGCCTAATAACCAATAAAATATCATAATGACAAAAAAGCCGATCCAAAAGTTGGTCGTCAATATAGCAATAAAGCCCAAGCGTGAACCTATTACCAATTCTTGTGCCGAGTTATAAGGATCCATTAAGTAAATTCCAAACAATCGTGAACCACTTAACGAACCTTCCAAAAGGGATAAATCCAAAGCAAAAGACGTGATAAACAACACATTGATAAATATCAAAAATGCCCAACGGCGGTTACGCCACTTGTGTTTATTTTCATGTCCGTCGTGCCATTCTTTAAAACTAAATCCTAAACGTGCAAACGGTAATTGTGATCTATCTTTGGCAGGAAGCGGTTTTCTTTTTTTATCTCTGGTAATCCAATCGTATAAAAATGACATAATTCAAAGTTTTAAGGTTAATTAAGCAAACTTCGGTTTTTTATCCACAGGTTTCACAACTATAGCCACCGGATTGGTCGGACAGACCATTTGACAAACGCCACAACCGACACAACCGTCTTTGACCTTAGGTAAAAACTTACCCTCTTCAATCTTGTCAAGCACAATAGCTTCCTCTCCTAACGGACAATATGCTACACACAAATCACAAATTTCCTTATTGACTTGCGTATCTTCAATGCGTACCCGCTCCGTTTGTCCGGGGGGGCGTAATTCTCCTTTATTACCGTGTCCCAAAGTGCCTTTGTAACCGTGACCGTCATAAGCCAAACATTGCTTCGGATCCGGAATTTCTGCCAACCCGATATTATCGGCACGCTTCATAGCGACAATTTGTACTTCAAACGGATTCAAACCTTTGGGGAATCTGCCATCGGGATATTTTTTATATAATGGCGCTACGGCTTCATCTCCGGCATGCTTAAAGATTTGAAAATCAATAGCCGCCGTAGGACAAGTTTCGGCACACTGAATAGCATCACATGAAAAATCACAGGCTTGCACATTGGGGTCAATAAAAGGTGTGCCATAAGATAAACCGTCCGTCCAATCCGCTAATTTAATAGCGTGAACGGGACAAATTTGCACACACAAACCACACTTGATACAAGCGAATAAAAAATCTTTTTCGGCTCTTGAACCCGGAGGTCTTAAATAGCCCTTGTCTATTAAACTACTTTTGTCTTTAAAGTAGTATGCGGCACTTCCCACAACTGCCAGCGACACCACTGCCGAGACACTTGCTTTTAAGAATTGCCTTCTGTCGATTTTTGAACTTTTTGTTGCCATATTGTTATTGGTTATATGGTTATCTGTTGATTTGGTTATTTGATGTCCGATAGCCTGTACCGACTATTGTCGGTATCCGATGTCGCACTTCGCACTTTGTCGCTCGGCACTTTCCACTTTGACGCACGACCGTGCGTCTCTACATTCACACTTTCCACAGAGACGAATGCAATTCGTCTCTACGCACTTTGTCGCTTTCCACTTTACCGCTTTCCACTTTCCACTTCTGCATA
>JALVLX010000233.1 GCA_027032855.1 Flavobacteriales bacterium
CGAACAAATTACCAGTATGGGTGCGCAATTCCTTACTGTTGACATTGAAGAAGACGGTTCTACGGAAACCGGCTATTCCAAAGTGATGAGCCAAGCATTTATCGATGCCGAAATGAAACTCTTTGAAAAACAAGCCAAAGAGGTAGATATTGTCATTACCACGGCTCAAATTCCGGGCAGACCGGCACCCAAACTGTGGTTAGACTATCACGTTAAAGCCATGAAACCGGGATCTGTTATCGTGGATTTAGCCGCCTCATCGGGTGGTAACTGTAGTTTGACCAAGCCGGGCGAGGTTTATACAACGGATAACGGTGTCATTATTGCCGGAAAAGTCAGCCAACTGCCGGCACAAGCCAGCCGTTTGTATGGTAACAATATGGCACATTTGCTTGATGATATGGGTAAAGCCGACAATTTCCATATCGACATGAATGACGATATCGTCAAACGGGCGATGGTCACTTATAAGGGCAAAATCAACTGGCCACCTGAACCGCTACCCGTCAGCAAAAAACCTGCTGTCAAGCAAGAAGAAACAACACCTCCTACGGTTACTCCTGAAAAAAAACCGGGTTGGGGTTCCGTTATTGCCTTAGCAATCATCGGACTGGCATTACTCGCTATCGGACAAGTAGCTCCCAAAGAGTTTATGCAACATTTAACCGTGTTTGTATTGTCGGTCTTTATTGGCTGGCAAGTGATTTGGAATGTTACTCATGCACTCCATACACCACTTATGGCGGTAACAAATGCCATTAGCGGTATCATTATCATCGGTGGACTCTTACAGATGCAAAGCGCCTTAGATTCGCCTTTGTCCATTATCGCATTTATTGCCGTATTAGTTGCCAGTATCAATATCGTTGGCGGATTCTTTGTAACCCGTCGTATGTTAAACATGTTTAGAAAATAAAATTATGATTTCAACAGGATTACAAACCGCTGCCTATTTAGTTGCAGCCATTTTATTTATATTAAGTTTGGGTGGTCTGTCGTCACAAGAAAGCGCTAAGCGTGGCGTTTTGTACGGCATGACCGGTATGTTTATTGCCATCGCTTCCACCATGTTGGGGGATAATGTGCACGGACACATTTATTTATTGATTGCTATTGCCATTGCTTCAATCATCGGGATTGTCGTTGCTCGCAAAGTACAAATGACCGCCATGCCGCAACTGGTTGCCATTCTACATAGTTTCGTAGGATTGGCGGCTGTATTGGTGGGATTCGGCTCCTATATTGACCCGCATGCACAAGAATTAGCCGGTGGCGAACGCTTGATTCATCTCATTGAGATATTTGTCGGTGTCTTTATCGGTGCCGTGACTTTTACAGGCTCTGTAGTCGCTTGGGGAAAATTAGACGGCAAAATAACCGGAAAAGCTTTACAATACAAAGGCAGACATTTGGTCAACATTATATTGGTTATCATCAGTATTATCCTCGGCGTTATGTTTGCACAAGCTGCCGGCACTTCAGGTATGACTTATTTGCTGATTATGACCGGCATTGCTTTATTTATCGGTGTAATGTTAGTCATGGCTATCGGTGGCGCCGATATGCCGGTAGTAGTATCCATGCTTAATTCTTATTCGGGTTGGGCGGCATCGGCAGCCGGTTTTATGTTGGGTAATGATTTGTTAATTGTGACCGGAGCATTGGTCGGAAGTTCGGGTGCTATTTTATCCATCATTATGTGCGAGGCTATGAACCGTTCGTTCTTATCGGTTATTTTTGGCGGATTTGGTAACACTAGCAGTAGCAGCAGTCAAAAAATCGAAGGGGAAGTCACCGCAACAAGTCATTCCGAACTAGCAGACATGCTTCACCAAGCACAAAATATACTCATCGTTCCCGGATATGGTATGGCAGTAGCCAAAGCCCAATATCCCATTCACGAATTGGTCAAAAAACTGCAAAACGATGGCAAAAAAGTAACTTTCGGCATTCACCCCGTAGCAGGCCGTCTGCCCGGACACATGAACGTACTCTTGGCAGAAGCCAATGTGCCTTACGATATTGTCTTGGAAATGGACGAAGTCAATCCGGAAATGGAAGATATCGATTTGGTCATGGTTATCGGCGCCAACGATATTGTAAACCCCGCCGCTTTGGAAGACGAAGGTAGCCCTATTTACGGTATGCCCGTAATCGAAGTATGGCGTGCCAAAAAAGTTATTGTGATGAAACGTTCTATGGCAACAGGCTATGCCGGTATTCAAAACCCCTTATTTTTCAAAGAAAATACTGACATGCTTTACGGCGATGCCAAGCAAAGTGTAGATGAATTGAACAAGCTTTATTAGTCGCTAGTTGCTAGTAACAAGTATCAAGTTTTTTAAATGACCCGGTAGGTTTTATAATCCTGCCGGGGCTTTTTTTGTTGTTTTAACAATTTACAGACCTAACCCGAAAAATTCACAGAATTTTTCTTAGTTAAAAGTGCACTTCGACAGGCTCAATAACCTTAGTTGAAAGTTTAGATGTTTTTATTATAAATTTTTATAGCCCAAATTTGGGCTATATAATATTTTTTAAAAGTTAATATAACTT
>JALVLX010000234.1 GCA_027032855.1 Flavobacteriales bacterium
AATTTTACTGCCTTTCGAAAAAAAATCTTTTTTGATTAGGTCAATGATGCCATAAAGCATTTTGCCTGTGTAAACAGGGTCTAGTGGCAGGTTATGCAATATATAAGTCATATTGATAAAATCAACCAGTTTTTTGTCGATTTTGGCAAAACCGCCAAAGTGGTAATCCCGGATCAATTCCCAATTATTTGACCGGACATATTTGGCAATTTCCTGATGTAAAAAATTTTCTTTTAAGGCCGGAAAACCCAATACTTTTTGGTGTGGTTTGCCCGAATTGATCAGTCCGGCAATGGTGCCCCCCGTCCCGATAGCCGAGCAGATATAATCAAAATCTGCATCTTCGGGTGTCAAAATTTCTTCTGTTCCTTTGACTGCCAATTTGTTGGTACCCCCTTCAGGTACTAAGTAAAACTTACCGAATATTTTAAAGAGGTTGGCAATAAAATCCGGATCGGTTTTTTGTCTATAGGCTTTGCGACTGACAAAATGCAAGCGCATACCTTGGCTGACTGCAAATTTTAATGTTGGATTTTCATTGAGTGTTTGCTTTAAGTTTTCTCCGAGTTCATCACCGCGTATTACGCCTATGGTTTTTATACCCAATTCTTTGCCCGCTGCGGCTGTTGCGGCTATGTGATTGGAAAATGCACCTCCGAACGTTAGCAATGTATCGTAGCCTTTGTTTTGTGCTTCTATGACGTTGTAATAGAGTTTTCTAAACTTATTGCCCGAAACATGTTCATGCAATAAATCTTCGCGTTTAATGACCAACGTAATCTCCTTTTTGCGCAAGAGGCAATCGCTTAACTTTTGGTTGTAAGGTTGATTTTGGGATTTTAATTTATTTTCTGTTTTCATTAATTTATTTGATTGTAATGCCGGAAGCAATGAGCTTAATAGCAACCCCAAAGAGTGTGGCTATCATAAAACTCAAAAAAGTTCCAATAATAATATATTCGGTCTTTTTTTGGTCATTAGTATCTTTCAAATCTCCAAAACGAAAAACCGATTTCGCTGCTAACAAAAAGCCAATGATTCCAAATTTGTCTAATAAAATAAAAGAAAAAATCAAGATACGTTCCATTATTCCTATCCATTTTCCGGCATCTTTCAGTCCGTTTTCTGCAATTTCACTTTGCCATTTTTCGGTAAGATTTCCAATTAATATAGATGCTGGAATCGATAAAAATAAATAACCGGCGATGATTATCCATAGATTTTGATTCTCAACTATTGATTTTATCCAAATGATAAAACTTTCTTCTTGTCCGGTATTGAAAAGCCAAACGACAACAATTGATACAAAATGTAAAATTTGATCCCATATAAAAATCTTTACATTTATTTCTTTAAATAAAGTTTTGGTAAAATCAATTATTAAGTGAAAAACTGTTAAGATTAAAATTATTCGCCAATAGCTAAAACTACCCAATACAACCAATAAAGTCAATGATGTAACTAAAATATGGTAATAAAAATATTTTGTTTTCCAGCCTAAAGTGTCCTTATTTTTTGCCCACTTATAAGGTTGAAAAAAAAAAGTCGGAAAGTAGATGTGCTACAAATAACTTATATAATAATGATAATTCCATTTTTTTAATATTGTTCTTTTATCAAGTCAAAAAATCTTTTGATAAAAACATTTATATTTTTAATATTACCATAAGATACCAGTCTTTTATTAACAGCCGGTTGAGAAATTCTTAGTAAATCTGCTAATTCGGCTTGTGTTTTATTATATAAAAGATAATAATAGACTGCTTCTGCCGTAGCAGGTGTCCATCTACTGATAAGGGCATCTGCCAATTTTGATTCAACAAAAAATTCTTCGTTTAAATTTTTCCGGCTCGTTCCTATTCCTAATCTATCATTTTGTTTCACTAATCTATCTAATAATCGCCCGGATTTGATAAAAGCAGTTCCTTGAGATTCTACTACTTTTTTACTTAAAAAAGACACGTCACCAATACCGATTGCTATTCGAACATCTGTATAGGCAAATTTAACCGATTTAATTTTATGATACTTTTCAGGTATAAAAGATCTTAAACCGGCTCTTATGATAATAGCTGCCAACAATGATTTCTCCGGTTGAGGAATAATTCCTTGAAAACTGTCCCCTCTGAATATTTCAAATTTGGACTTTTCATCAATAAAAATATACTGGTTTAGATCATTAAATATTTTTTTTAATAATCCAATGACCGAAATAATTTCATCTGAATTTAATTTACTCGATTTTACCAAATCTCCCGTAATAACGGCTATTATATTGTCACTTTTCATTAATAACCCATTTAAGTTATATTATGCAAATATAATCATATTTAGTTATAATTCAAAAAATATATAACCAATATTAGTTATAAATTGCTGATATAATCTAAAATAGTTATATTTTTAACCAATTTCTCAAATCAAATTTACCGGCAATATGTTGGCGTAGTTCAGCCATTGGAATACGGATTTGTTCCATGGTGTCTCTATCGCGCAAGGTTACGGTGCCGTCATCTTTGGTTTGGTGATCTATTGTGACGCAATAGGGTGTTCCAACAGCATCTTGTCGGCGATAACGGCGACCAATAGCATCTTTTTCGTCATATTGGACTTTGAAATCCCATTTTAAATCATCGATGATTTCTTTAGCAATTTCAGGCAGTCCATCTTTTTTTAGTAGCGGTAAGACAGCCACTTTTGTAGGTGCCAGTACAGCCGGGATTTTCATCACAACTCTGGTAGAACCGTCCGGTAAGGTTTCATCTTGTAGGGCAGCGGAGAAGACTGCCAAGAACATACGGTCCAGACCAATGGAAGTTTCTATGACGTAGGGTGTATAGCGTTCGTTTATTTCAGGATCAAAATATTGCATTTTTTTGCCTGAGAATTTTTCGTGTTGCGACAGGTCAAAATCAGTACGGGAGTGAATACCTTCGAGTTCTTTGAAGCCAAAAGGAAATTTGAATTCTATATCTGTAGCGGCATCGGCGTAATGTGCTAATTTTTCATGGTCGTGGAAACGGTAGTAATCATCACCGAAACCTAATGATTTGTGCCATTTCAAACGGGTTTCCTTCCATTTGTCAAACCATTCTTTCTGAGTACCGGGACGAACAAAAAATTGCATTTCCATTTGTTCAAATTCGCGCATTCGGAAGATAAATTGTCGTGCTACAATTTCGTTACGAAAAGCTTTACCGGTTTGTGCAATACCGAAAGGTATTTTCATACGCATGGTTTTTTGTACGTTTAAGAAGTTGACAAAAATACCTTGCGCTGTTTCGGGGCGTAAGAATAAATCCGTCGCATTTTCGGCAGAAGCACCCAGCTTGGTACCAAACATCAGGTTGAATTGTTTAACATCAGTCCAGTTTTTGCTACCGGATACCGGATCGGCAATACCGAGTTCTTCAATCAAAGCTTTAACGTCTGCCAAATCGTTGTTTTCGAGCGATTTAGCCATGCGTTGCAAAATACTTTTTTGCTGTTCGCGGTATTTGACCACGCGCGGATGAGTGGCAACAAATTGTGCTTCGTCAAAAGCATCGCCAAAACGTTTGCGCGCTTTTTTGATTTCTTTTTGTACTTTTTGTTCCAATTTTTCAGTATAGTCTTCAATCAAGACATCTGCACGATAACGTTTTTTGCTGTCTTTGTTGTCAATAAGCGGATCGTTAAAAGCATCGACGTGGCCGGAAGCTTTCCATGTGGTGGGGTGCATAAAGATTGCAGCATCTAAGCCTACAATGTTTTGGTGTAATTGCGTCATGGCTTGCCACCAGTAGTTCCGGATGTTACGTTTGAGTTCTACACCGTTGGGACCGTAGTCGTAAACGGCACTTAACCCGTCATAAATTTCACTTGAAGGAAACACAAAGCCGTATTCTTTGGCGTGTGATAATACTTTTTTAAATTGATCGTCACTCATTTTTCATAAACTTTTATTAATTTTTTATCTGATTATAAGGCACAAAAAAGCTACCTTTGAGCGAACAAAGATAGCTTTATTGATTGAAATTTACAATTTTTTAGTAATGCCCGATTAAAATAAACCGCTTTCCAATTCAAAACCGGTTTCACCTACTTTATGACCGTTATGATAAAGCATTACTCTGTATTTTCCTTTAGTAATTTCACGTTCTTTATCATTAGGTTTAACGAAAATACAAACTTTAAAGGCTTTATTTTCATAAATAATATCTTCAGAGCCACTAATTATTACAGAATGGTCACCGTCAATTGTGATTTCTTGTTGGCTACCGATTACCTCTCCTTCAGGATTGGTAATACTTACGTAAAAAGTTTGATTACCGGATTCAATAATATCATTTTTTGGCACCGTAAAGCAAACTCTGATGTCAGTAGCACGTTTGTATTTAGAGGTTTCAACGACTTTGCCCGAGCTTTTTATTTTCACACCTTGAGCTACAATTTCAGTAGGGTAAAGTACTTTAGCACGGCTGATAGTTTGAGATAATTGTTCGTTTTTGTTGAGCAAAGTGTCGTTAAATTGCTTTTGTTGCTCAAGGTTGGTATTCAAGCTGTCATTTTCAGTGATTAATTGCATATTGGCAGTACGCAATGAATCAGCAAGTTTGTACAATTTATCTCTTTGTGCTTTAAGTGCGGCAATTTCACGTTTATATTTGTGAATAACACCGGCAGTAACTTTTTTCTGTTTTTTGACTTCTTCAATCAAAGATTCTATACGCGCTTTGGCTTCTTCAAATTTGTTTGAGACCTCGGTTTTTTCTTGTAGCGCTTGGTCGTAATTGACTTTTAAGTCTTCAAGTTCGTTGATAACTTGTTCTTTTTCTTGTTGTAAAATTTGTTCGGTTTCTTTTGATTCGTTATACATATCATATGTATAATATCCTAAACTTAAGATTCCAATACCCAAAAGGGCAACCAAAATTTTTAAAACCGGAGAACTTCTTTGTGTTTCCATAATTGTGTTTAATTTGTCAGTTATTATTTCAGTTATTATTAATGAATAATTTTTAAATTTAGCATAAATTTGTATGATATACAACGTTTGTTGTCGGCGAATAGTATAATCAACCTCTTCTTTTTGTGGTCAAGATAAAGTCTTTTAAATAAAAAGGCTCAAAATACGCAATGTTTTCAAACCTGTTTTCTTTAAACTTTTGATAGGCCGAAAAGTGCATTTCCTTTGCAGACGGATATTTTTTGTCAGCAAAAACGGCGTTTTTATGTGAAACAACTTTCTGTGTTTTTGGTACGGCATCTCCTACAAAAATAACCGGTTTGTCGTTTAAATATTCATCAAATGGATTATCTTCGAGCAGGTCGGCTTTTACGTCACGTATCAATCGGTATTGATTATCAAAAACGGCGCTGTAAACTTCCATGCGTCTGGCATCGATAATGGGAATAATGTAGCCGGAATTTGTTTTTATTTTTCGAGCCAAATTTTCCAAAGTTGATACTGCTATCAATGGAATGTTCAGATTATACGCCAAACCTTTGACTGCTGACACCCCAATGCGTAAGCCTGTGTAAGACCCCGGTCCCATACTGACGGCTACCGCCCCCAAATCTTTAGGTTTCAAATTATTTTTTTCTAAAATTTGAGCTATGAAAACATGTAGCTTCTCAGCATGTGAATACGACTCTCCGGCATATTCCAACAGGTCAATCAGTTGTTCATCCCTGCCCAAAGATACCGAACAGTTTTTGGTAGCTGTTTCTATGTTAAGAATATATGCCAAATGCGTTGAAAGTTATTTTTTATTACTTTTAGCTTTCTCTTCTTGGGTTGAATTGTTGCTTGTTTTGGTATTGTTTTTAGCGTCATAATCAGCATCTAAAGCTTTCAATACTTCGTCGGTAATATCTTGTTTGGCATCACCGTACATCAATGCACCGGTATTGTTTTTACCATAAATATATTTATAGCCGTGTTTTTTGCCGTATTCGTCAAAGAAATCGTAAATCTTTTTGATAACAGAATCGGTTTGTTGTTGCATTTCTGCAGTCAATTTGTTGCTTTCTTGTTGTTGCATTTGCTGAATGATTTGTTGCTTTTGATACAACTCTTGATCTTTTTGACGGGCTTTTTCCGGCGACATTTTAGCTGCTTTTTGTTGAAATTCCATAACTTCTTTTCTCCAGCCTTGTACTATGGAATCATATTTTTTGGTAAAGGCTTCTTGTTTTTGTTTAAAAATAGCTTCTTGAGCTTTAACACCTTTATATTCTTTGAAAATGGTTTCTGTTTTTACAAAAGCCGTTTTGACTTCTTTTTGACAAGCTGTTAAAAAGCTGATCCCCAATAAAAATAAAATGATTTTTTTCATGACTTTTCTTTTATGTATTTTAATTGAGGCAAATTTACAGTTTTTATTTATCAGGACAAGTTTATCTGTAGTTTTTTGAGGAATTAAAGAAACAGTATTGTTAGTTTGATTGATATCTTTCTCAATAATTATTTTTTTTCAAAATGGTTTTGTATTTTTGAAAACTTAAACAATTTTATAATGACAAAAAAACTGATTTTATTACTGCTAGGTTTGAGTTTTTTTAATTTAAATGCTCAACACTGGCAAGTGCCTCAAGAAGCCAAACAATTACAAAACCCGTTGACTGACGAAGCAGCGGCTTTGCAAAAAGGACAAAAGATTTACAAATCGCTTTGTGTATCGTGCCACGGACTTGACGGAACAGGCAATCCGTTGATGCTCAAAACTTTAAATCCACCGCCGGCTGATTTATCTTCAAAAATTGTACAACAGCAAACCGATGGCGAAATTTTTTGGAAAATTACCGAAGGGCGTGGTCTTATGGCATCATACAAAAGTATGTTGTCCGATGCTGACCGTTGGGCAGTCGTTAAATATATACGTAAATTGGCACAGAACAGACCGGTTGTAAAATTTAATCAGCCTACTGAAAAAACAGAATCAGTCGATGCTTTTTCTTTTTCGCAATTGATCAATGCCAAAACAACTTTTATCCGTCAAACCAAAGGTTTTGGTTTCGATATTCAGCACCGTTTTGGGGCGACCAAATTTGACAGCAATATGCTCAAAAATTTTTTTGGTCTGGACTTGGCTTCCAATATCCGTTTTAGTTTTGAAATTCCCATCAGTAAAAAATTGATGTTGGATATAGGCCGTACGCGATATGGCAAATTTTATGATGTTGGCGGTAAATATTTGGTGGTACAACAAACAGATAAGATGCCGGTTAGTGTGGCTTTTTATGAAAACATAGCCGTCACGACTGAAAACGCACCGCAATATTCCACAAATGCCACATTTGCTGACGGACGAAAGTTTGACTACAAATTTACCCACCGTTTGTACTACGATACGCAATTAATTTTCTCAAGAAAGTTTAGTGATAATTTTTCGGGACAAATTGCAACGGAATTGGTTTGGCGTAATCTAACACCTGTTACGCCTGCAGGCGAAAAGGCTTACGTTTTTGC
>JALVLX010000235.1 GCA_027032855.1 Flavobacteriales bacterium
ATAAAATTGTATTTAAAAAAATTATGTTATTTTCGTTTTTATTAAACAAAAAATTATGGGAGATTTCAATGTAAAATTGGCAAAAAGCAAGTCGGAAATAAAAAAATTCACTAAAAACCTACTCAAAGATGTTCAAGCCTTTGAATTGATGCTTAAGGACGATTGGTTTGAAAAAGGCGTCTCCAAAATAGGTGCGGAACAAGAATTTTGTTTAGTTGACAAAAACTACAAACCGCTACCGTTAAACTTAGAAGTGTTGAAAAAATCAGGTATGGACAACTTGAGTCCCGAGTTGGCACGATTTAATTTGGAAACCAACGCCAGTCCCCAAGATTTTACCGGTAATGCCCTCTCAAAAATGGAAAAGGAAATTAACCAAGACCTGAAAAAAATAGAGAAAGTTGCCAAAAAATTTGATGCGGACATCATTTTGACAGGCATTTTGCCAACGGTACGTAAATTTGATGTAGAGCGGGACAAAATCACCCCCATTGACCGGTATTTTGCTTTAATGGACGCCTTACGCGACATGCGTGGCGAAGAATTCCTCATCAATATTCACGGCATTGACGAGCTGAATATCAAGCTCAACAGCGGTATGATTGAAGCGGCAAATACCGGATTTCAAGTACATTTGCAAGTGGATCCGCAAGATTTTGCCAAACGCTACAATATTGCACAAACCATAGCCGGACCGGTTTTGGCAAGCGCCGTAAATTCGCCGTTATTGTTTGGCAAACGTTTGTGGCGCGAAACACGTATCGCTCTGTTCCAGCAAGCTATCGACACCCGCGTGAGCGACGAACACCTGCGAGACAGACACCCGCGCGTTACCTTCGGAACCGATTGGGTCAAAAACGATGTAACCGACATTTTTAAAGAAGATATTTTGAGATATCGCGTCTTACTCGGCGCCGATTTTGAAGAAGACAGTTTGAGAATGGTGTACAAAGGACAAACACCTGTGCTCAAAGCTTTAACCGTTCACAATTCGACTGTTTACCGTTGGAATCGCCCCGTTTACGGCATTTCCGGCAACGGCAAACCGCACTTGCGTATTGAAGCACGTATGTTCCCGGCAGGTCCCAGCGTCTTAGACGAAATGGCAAATGCCGCCTTCTGGCTCGGTCTGATGGAAGGCTATGCCGACCAAATTGACAATATTACCAAACTCATCACCTTTGACCAAGTCAAAGCCAACTTCTATGCGGCGGCGCGTGGTGGTATGACCAAACAATTTACGTGGTTTAATGACAAAAGATATTATGCCAAAGATTTGATTTTGAACGAGTTGTTGCCCGTAGCAGAAAAAGGATTAAAACTTCGAAAAATCAGCAAAAAAGATATTGACCGCTACTTGAATGTCATCAGAGAACGGGTAGAAAAACAAACTTCAGGCAGTAGCTGGATGTTAAAAACATATAATGATTTTAAAGATCGTGCTTCAAAAGAAGAAATTCTCAGTACGATTACCATGTACACTATCAAAAACCAAAAAGAAAATCTGCCGGCACACCTTTGGAAAATACCAAAACTAAAAGATTTACCCCACTGGCACCCGGCAAAACTATTGGTTGAAGAAGTCATGAAAACTGATGTTTTATCAGCACAACCCGATGATATCGTCGAGTTTGTAGCAGATATGATGGGCTGGGCTAAACTTCGATATGTCCCCATTGAAGACGAACAAGGTATGTTTGCCGGTCTGGTAACCGCTCGAGCCATTTTGAAAACATTGAGACAACAAACCGCCGAAAAAAAGCTGAAAGATTTAAAAGTAAAAGACATAATGCTTCAAAAACCCTTTACCATTAAGCCTGAACAAAAACTTTCTGACGCCATCAAATTGATGGACGAACACAAAATAGGCAGTTTGCCGGTTGTACAAAACGGCAAATTAGTAGGTATGCTGACCGAAACAGAATTTTTCCACCTGAGCCGGCGCCTTTTTGAACGCTTTAAAGATTAATACGTTACCTTGCTTAGATTTAGATTTTAATCTAAAACAAAATAGCGCCAAAGGCGCGAGATTAAATAGCATAGGGCACACACCTATGAAAAATATAATAACAAATCAATCAATATTAAGCGCCAAAGGCGCGAGATTAAATAGCATAGTCCGTAAACCAATAAAAGTAAAATTAGAAGCCGGCAAGAATTACGCTTGGTGCACCTGTGGACTATCCAAAAAATTACCCTTTGTGACGGCAGACATTCCGATTCCGGCATGCACCCGTTGATTTTTAGTGTTGATGAAACCAAAGAATATTGGTTATGCCCTTGTCAACGTACCCAAAAACAACCTTTTTGTGACGGTAGCCACAAAAAATAGAAAAAGCGTCCAAATTTTGGACGCTTTCACCAATTATTATGAAAAAAACCAATCATCATTGCAATTGGCAAATCTTTAGCTTCTTCTAACATTTATCTTTTTACTAAGGCAAATATATCGTATCTTTGAACGACACAAAAAGCTTTTCAACTTATTTTATCTATCACGGCATAAATTTTATTTATAATGACCCAAAACAGACTCGTCGTTTACACTGCAGGAGCAGGTTCAGGCAAAACCTTTCAAATAGCTAAACGCTATTTAAAACGCTTGATATCAAACAAAAATAAACAAATTATTTACCGGCTTATCGGCATAACTTTTACCAATAAAGCCGCAGAAGAAATGAAAAAGCGAATTATCGAAAATCTCATCAATGCTTCACAAGGAGAGATTACCGATGTCATGACTGAGGTCGCTAAAGAATTAAAAGAAGAAATTTTAGAACAAACCGGAATTACTAATGATGTTGATTATCAACACGAAATCATTAAAAGAAGTAAGCATCGGTTGCAAGAAATACTACATCATTATGACGAATTTCAACTGACCACCATCGACAAATTGATGTACAAAATCATCAAAACATTTGCACGCGACATGCAACTATCCACGGATGTAGAAGTGGAAATGGACTACAAAGAAATTGTCAATAGACTGATTGATAACTTGATAAACAAAGCTCAACCGGATTCTCTATTATCCCGTTTTTTTATAGACTTTGCCTTGGAAAAAATTGATGATGAAAAACACTGGGACATCAAAAAAGATTTAGTGGATATTGACAAAATTATATTTGACGACAACCACTTTGAAGCATTAAAGACGTTGGAAGATAAGAGGTTGGAAGATTTTATAAAGCTGCAAGATTATCTGAATAAAGAGATTAGCGAAATATCTGACAAGCTAATTGCTTATGGTAATAAACTTGAAAAAACTTATGAGCAATATAAAGAATATGTCAACATAACTGTTTTTGCCAGAAGATTGCGTTTTGAGCATAACGATCTCGTCGTAAACAAAACTCTACGAGAAATCAATGAAAGTGAAGCTTACTATTACTATGTAAAAAGTAGAGTCAAAACCTTGTCAAAACAATTGCAAGCAGAAATAAAAGGACCTTTAAACGACGCCATTCACTCAATTGTCACGGAAATCATTGCATACCTTGACAATAAACTCGAATATTACAATTTCTTGCGGGCTCTGCGACAAGAAGTAAATGCACTTAGCATAGAAAACGAGTTGCAAAAAGAAATAACCGACTTTAAAGAGTCCAACAACAGGATTTTTATCAGCGATTTTAACAAGCTGATTTTAGAGCAAATTTTAAAAGATTTAGCAAGTGATACGCCTTACATTTACATGCGTTTGGGCGAAAAATACGCACATTATTTCATTGACGAATTCCAAGACACTTCGGCATTGCAATGGCACAACCTGATTCCATTAGTCCATGAAGCACTATCAAAAGAGTTTGCAGGAGAACAACTAGGTAACACAATGATTGTTGGAGACGGCAAACAATCCATATACCGTTTTAGAGGAGGCAAACCCGAGCAATTTATAGCCTTGAGTAATCCTGATAACAATAAAGGAGAGGGCAATCCTTTTGTAGGGGTAACTCCAAAAAACGTTGAAAAACTGCCGTTTAACTGGCGTAGCAAAGAGCACATTATCACGTTTAATAACGATTTTTTTAAAGATTTTACAAATTATTTAGACGAGCCCTACAAACAGGTTTACTTGGACCCTACTCAAAAAATTCCAAAAGGCCGAACAACCGGCGAAGGTTATGTCAATTTCCGGTTTTTAAAAGGTAGCAAAAACGACCCGGACAAAGAAAAATTTGAAGAGGCCGTTTATGAAACTGTCATGCAAGCCCAACAAAACGGTTTCAAAAAAGAAGATATCTGCATCTTGATCAATAAAAATAAAGACGGACAAAAAATAGCGGAATTTTTAAACCAAAATAATATTGAAGTAGTCTCTTCTGAAACTTTGACGGTTGCCAATGCAGGCAAAGTCCGTTTTTTGGTAAGTTGGCTGTACTTTATGAAATCTGGAAATCCCTACGACTTATATGATGCTGTCAGGTATTTGGCCGAAAGAGATGATGCCAACAAAGCTGACTTATACGAAAGCTTACTGAACGACAAAGATATTGCCAAAAAAGACCAAGTTAAACGTTTTGAAAAAATCGGTTATACTGTAGATTATCAACGCCTTATAAAATTTAATTTGTATGATGCTTTAATTTATTTGATTAATATTTTCGGTTTGTCAGACACAACAGAGCAGGCATATTTGCAAGCATTTTTAGAGAAAGTTTTCCAATTTTCACAAAAAGATACTCCTACTCTCAAAGCTTTTTTAAACGATTGGGAAGTGATTGCCGAAAAGTTCAGCATAGCTGCACCCGACAAGAAAGGCGCTGTTCAAATAATGACAGTTCACAAAGCCAAAGGTTTGGAATTTCCGGTAGTCATTTATTATACAAACGAAGATGTTTTCGGTGGTAATGATAAAAAAACAAAAGTTTGGATACCTGTCAATCCCGATAAATATGAAGGCTTTGAAATCTTACCTGTCAATTTAGGAGCTTTGGAAAACACACCGGTTGAAACCTATCAAAACATTTTTCAAAAAGCAAAAGGAGAAAAAGTTTTTGACAATCTAAACCGGATTTATGTCGCCTTCACGCGCGCAGAAGAGCAATTATTTGTGATCACGCATCAACCGCCCAAAAAGCCTGAAAATCTAAAAGTAAGCCAAGTGTTGAAAGATTATTTAAACACAAAATACCAAGATTTGTTTGACGGCAATATTTTCGAATATGGTGTAGCAAAACGCACCGGAAAAACAGCGCCCGAAAAAGAAGAAAGCATCAAATTCAAACCCTTGCACTATGCCAATTGGCAATTGAAACAAAAAGACAAATTTTTGAAAATCAACACCTACTCTTTTGAACGCTGGTCTGTAAAAAGGAAAACAGCTATTGCTTACGGTATGCAACTGCACGATATTTTGAGTTATATCTCTACCGCTACACAATGGCAACAACAAAAAAGTAAACTTTTAAGTGGATTTGATGAAAATTCTCGATCAAAAATTGAAAATTTGGTTAACAAAACTATTGAACATCCGCAACTTAAAGCATATTTTTCCAACGCATATCAAGCACTCAACGAAAGAGACATTTTAATTCCTACAGGCAAAGGGGGTTTCAAGCAAAAACGACCGGACAGGCTGGTCTTAAAAGACAACTTGATTACCATTATTGATTACAAAACAGGCGCCGGACAAGCCGGGCATGACAAACAGTTACAAACCTATGCAGACTACCTGCGTCAAGCAGGTTTCAAAGTAGAAGATTGTATTTTGGTGTATCTCAATGACAACGACGTTAACGTAAAATTTGTGTCATAAAATACACTCTACCAAATCAGCACCAAAGGTGCGACATAAAATAACATAGGGTACAGTCCTATGTGATTACCAAAGGTGCGACATAAAACAACATAGGGTGCAACCCTATGAAAAAAAACGCCTGATAAAATCAAGCGTTTTTTAAAGTAAAACTATGACAAACAAACAAATCTATAACTAACTCAGTTTAAGTAACGTAATTCAACTAACTGTTTTTCTACATGCGCTATTTTAACCAAAATGTCAAAATATTCATCTAGCATCCCTTTAGATAATAAATACAATGATTTCTTTTTCAAGTTTTGATAAATAGCAAATAGTTTCATAATCTAAGGTTTTTGTAATTAACTAAATGCAATGACCGTGCCAAAGTTGTAACAATTTGATAATGTGCATGTTGCAAGGCATTTTTGTGGCATGACATAAAAAAATTCCGGCAATGCCGGAATTTTTTTTTATTTTTAAATAGGATATTAATCAAAATCTTGTGTGTCTCCTGCTTTTACACCTTGTGCATTATAAACGGTTCTTTCGTTGCCATTTAGGTCTTTATGTATAAAAGCAACAACTCTTACATTTGATTTGTTATATGCAGATAAATCTATATCGTTAAAAGAAACGGACTTAACTTCTCCTTTTTTAACACTGATTTCATCTCCCATTCTGTCTGTTAATACTTTTCTAAACAAGTCAGGATGTTTGTATCCGGCAGCGGCACCGTTTTGTGCTCCCGGAGAACTTTCAGGCACTTTATCTTCAATCACCATTACAGAAATAAAAGCATCAAAATTCTCTGTACCTGCATATTTTACCTTAACATTCATTTTGTCACCACTGACTGATGTTTCTATTTTTATACCACAGGTCGGAGTTTCTGAAAGACTTTGACTGACTTTACTCTCCCAGTTAGCACGTGAACCGGCTTCTCCGTTTCTATTAACAACACCGCCCGGATAACCGTAATGATTAAATTTATTATCATAATAAGCACCATCACTTACTTCAAACGAATCGCCTATATGATAAGAAATGGCATAAAACGTGTCAGGATAACTTGATTCAATTTGTCTGATAATATTCGCTCCATCAGGACAAAAACCGCACCATTCACCGGTAAATTCTTCTAAAATAGCTTTTTTGGTAAAACTTTCTGGAGCTACCTCATCTTCTCCTTTGTCTTTTTTACAAGACACATTTGTCAGTAAAAAAACACTTAACAGTAATAGTAATAAACTTTTTGTTTTCATTTAATTTTAATTTTTTATGGTTAATTATAATGTTTTTCTCATCTATAACGAAAAAAACCTTGCAACAAATATAAAGAAAAAATTTTTTTAATGTGATAATAATCACTTTTTTGAAAAAACCATCTCAAATTTTGCCGCTTCTTTTACTTTATCCAAGCTAAAAATATCCGTATAAATTTTTCCTTTTACATAGTCCGACGCTTGACTGCCATAAAACGGACTTGCCGGATTGCCACTTATACCTGAAGGCAATATGCTATACGATTGATTCCAATCTGCCGTATTAAAAATATGTTTTTCAGAAGCACCGAAATCGGCAGTAAATCCTGAAACGGCAGGATAGGTAAACGGATTGACCGTGTTGGGATTGCCCGGCGCTTTAAATTCCCGGTTCAAATCAAATGCAAAATCCAGCAGTTTTACTTTTCCTAACG
>JALVLX010000236.1 GCA_027032855.1 Flavobacteriales bacterium
AACTATCCCCTCCTTGCATGGCTATTTCACTACAAGGATTTGTTGAAACATTCTCAAATCCGGAATAAAATGACGATGTCGAATATTTGTGCTGTCTGTCCCAGTAAATCAAGCCCGGTTCGGCGGTATTGTGTGCTGATTTTACAATGGTATCCCACAATTTACGCGCATCGATTTCTTTTGAAATTTTAGGCTTTTTAGCATCGATAGGCCAACGCAAAGTATAAGGCTTGTTTTGTACGACCGCTTGCATAAATTCGTCTGACAAACGAATGGAAATATTTGCACCGGTGACTTTGGTCAAATCTTGTTTGACTGTTACAAAATCATAAATGTCAGGGTGTGCAACGTCCATGGTCAACATCAATGCGCCGCGACGCCCGTTTTGTGCTACTTCGCGGGTGGTAAACGAAAAACGGTGCATAAAACTCACAGCCCCTGTTGTGGTACGTGCCGCATTGGACACATGTGCATCTTTGGGACGCAAATTGGACAAATCCGTTCCAACCCCGCAACGACGTTTAAAGAGCTGAACAAGTTGTTGGTCGGTATATAAAATTCCGCCGTACGAATCATAAGGTGCCGGAATGACCACACAATTTGATAATGAAGCTATTACCTGATCATTTCCCAAACCAAACATGATACTACCTTGCGGAATAACATACTTGAACCGGTCAAACAAATCAAAGATTTTTTGTTCGGTTAACGCCGTTCGCTTTTTTCCGTATTCAGACAATGCATCAGTTTTGACAGCCTTATATTTTTGTTCGGTTTTGGCAAACATTTTTGCCATACGCCAATGCATTTCGTCCGGTGATTTTTCTAAAAAATTACCTTGTGCATCTTTTAAAGCATATTTGTTTATCCAAGTGGTTGTTGCCAACTCGTCACCGTTAAAATACGACTTGGCAATCTTAAAAACTTGATCAAATGTATATTTTTCCATAAGATTTTTGTTTACTGAAGCGTTAACTGCTTGCAAATTAGAATATCCGTGAAATCTTTGTTACTACGAAAAGGGATTTTAAAATTAAAATGAATTCTTATATAATCAGGATTTACAATATTTTTTTTATTAACAATCCTTTGTTAACAACTCACGGGCTATTTAATTTACTACATAAAAATTTACATAATCTTTAAAATAGAATCTCGTTTTCACGTCAATAATAATTAAACGCTTCAGATTCGAAGCTTTTTTTATTGTTTGATATTATTTAAACGTACAGGACATACATCTACTAACAGGGCGCCCCTACGGGGCTCAAAGGTCTTTTCTTATATTTCTGCATCTACTAACAGGGCGCCCCTACGGGGCTCAAAGGTCTTTTCTTATATTTCTGCATCTACTAACAGGGCGCCCCTACGGGGCTCAAATGATTTTTTTTATTATCATTCTATTATTTGCGACTGACACTTAATACTTGCTATCGCACCTTCTCGAGAGCACGGGACGTTGTAACGCTCAGCTTGATACTTGACACTTGCTACTTGTTACTAAAAAGAATTATATTTGTTAAAAATTAATCACAATGCAAAACATACTGGTTACAGGTGCCAACGGTTTTATAGGCAGTAATTTGGTTAAACGGTTATTATCTGAAGGCAATAAAGTACGTAGTTTGGTCAGAAAAACTTCCGATTTAAGTTTTTTAAACGGTTTGAATACCGAAATTGTTTATGGTGACATCAACGATGTTGAAAGTTTAAAACCTGCTATGAAAGACATCGATTTGGTCTTTCACGTTGCCGGTTTAGCTGCCGATTGGGGGTCATATATCCTTTTTGAGAAAGTTAATTTTCAAGGCACACAAAATGTTGCCAAAACCGCAACCAAGGCCGGTGTCAAAAAACTGGTATATATCAGCACGGTGGCTTTTCACGGATTTGGAAAAACAAATATGACCGAAGAATCTCCTGTTGCCAAAAATCTCATTCCGTACGCCGAAACCAAGTATAAAGCGGAACAATGGTTATGGCAATTTCAAAACCAAACGGATATGAAAATTACTGCCGTAAGACCCGGAAACGTTTTTGGTATCAACGACCGTACTTTTATGCTCAAATATCTGGAAGCCATGCAAACCGGCAAGTTTATGGAAGTCAATAAAGGGCGTAGTAAAACCTGCCCGGTATTTATTGATAATTTGATTGACATTATCACACTGGTCAGCCGTGAAGCTAAAGCTGACGGTCAGGCGTTTATAGCTACCGATGGTTTGGATATTAATTGGCATACGTTTAATAGCAAACTGGCAGATGCGCTCGGTATCAAATTGCCAAAAGCTTCCATTCCTTATAGCGTAGCGTATCCTGTTGCCAAAATTTACTATGGGGTTCACAAAACTTTAGGACTGAAATCAGAACCTTTTTTAACACCTTACCGCATCAATAATGGCGGAAAAGATTATCATTTCAGTATCAATAAGCTAGAACAATTCTTTGATTATCAACCGCAAACCGGATTGAACGAAGCTGTTGAAAAAACAGTAGCGTGGTATAAGAAAGCTAAAAGTTCTAAGTAGTAACGGGTCGTCACGACGTTCCGTTTGACACTTGCTAATAATTAGGGCTTCCTCAAAGCTCTGCTCTATCGGGGTCTCCTGACCCCGGTAGCCACTAATAGGAGGGCGCCCGAACTCACCTCTATGAGGCTCAATGGTAATTTTTTTATTATTTCATCTTGATACTTATAACTTGCAACTTTTACTAGTTACTTGTTACTTGTAACTACCTGATATTATCCGAATTAGCCGTACCGTAACCAATCACTTTGGTATAACGGGCGCCGGGCGATTTGTAATAAACCAAAACGGTATAAAGATTTTCGGTTTGCGCAAAACTCCCGTCAATAGTTGTCCAGTCCGGTTCGCCTTGTGCGTTTTTGGTCACAAACTTATAATCGTAGTAACCTTGCTTGAGCAATTGCACATTTTCATACACACCGGTTTCGTCATTATAAGTCAATTGAGCCGCTTCATCAGGAACAAAATCATTGAAGCGACCTATGACATAAATACTTTCCCCCTCATCTAAATCACCTTTGTAAGTAAAATGCACTTTGACATAATCCGCCTCAAAATTTACATCCTCATAAGCTTGAACGGAATTTAGAATATAACACCCATCATTATCTTTATAATATATATAATGTGTAACCGGCACAGCAGCATAAGTATAATAATCATATAATTTGTCTGTCAATTCTTTGTATGCAATACCGTAATTATATCCGCGAACATCTTTACTTTCAAAACGACGAAATTCGTTTAGTCCTTCAAAAAGCGCTTCATTAGGATAATGATATGTCCACTCTGCCCCTTTATAAAACGTAGGACGACGGAAATTGATACTATAATTTATATCGTTATTCTGAAAGACTTTTACCAAGAGATTTTCGCTTTCATTCAAGATTATATATCCTGAAAGATACAATGAAAAATCAACAAATTGCATCCGGTCTTTAAGCTGTACATCAGTAGGCCATTTTATTTGTACCCCGACATTGATTTCTTTTTTATAAAGGATAAATGCTTTGCTAAAAACCAAATTTTCATCTTCGTCCAAAACTTGCAAAATGTAATTCCCCGAAAGCAAAATACGTGTATCGTCGTTGGGTAAAACCAAATTATAATGCGTATAAGATTGTAAAGTTCCCGAAGAGCTGGTAATGTCCGTGATAACACTTGAAGCAAATCCGTCAATATACTCCGATTCGTTTAAAATACTCGGTTGCCAGTTTTCATCAAAACGCAATATTTTGTAGTAATATTCTTTTTCGTCGGCTTGCAAATCGTCAAATGAAAAATAAATACGGTGCCCCAATTGAATAATGGGAGATGATTGTGGTTGACCGCCATCATCCAGTTTTACGGTTTTGATATAATATGGTGGTTTGACTATCAAGTCTTGCAATTGTGCAAAGGATATCTGCATAAATAAAATGCTAAAAACAATGATGTATTTTTTCATAATAAAAAAAATTCTGTTTAAAACGGATAACTAATTCCTATATTTAAAACCCCATCTGTCAATTTGGTATTTTCCAAATCAATCCAACGGTATTTACCATCTTTTGACGGGTCATAAGTTTTGTAAGCTAAATCAAACCGAATGATAAAATAAGTAAAATCCACACGCAAGCCAAATCCATTAGCTATAGCTATATCTTGTAAAGATTTCAATCCTGAAAAACGACTTTTCGGATCAGTTTCCTCATTATCTACATTCCAAATATTACCGGCATCACCAAAAATTGCGCCTTTTAAATAACCGGCAATCGGAAAACGGTATTCCAGATTGGTTGTCAATTTGAAGTTAGCCTCATTAAATTCGTTAGGCCCGCCTGTTGAACCCGGTCCTAAAGAATAAGCACGCCAGCCTCTGATATCATTGGACCCTCCGGCAAAGTAACTGGATACAAACGGCACACTCTCAGAATTACCGTAAGGCGCCGCATAGCCGATAAAAGCCCGGTATGCCAAAATATGCTCTTTATGTATTTGCCAATGTTTGATAAAATTCAAGTCAGTTTTAAAATATTCGGCATAAGGCACATTATTAACGACATATTGTCCGTATTCATTCCTGTTTAGAGAGTTTTTTACCAAACTCAACATACCTCCGGCCAATTCAAAAGTAGAATTAAACAAATAAAAATCATGTTCCAACGGATGTTTTCGACTATCGTAAAAGAAATCAAATTTATTACTCAAAATAAAAATATTTTGGGTTATCCGTTTTTCTCTTTCCTTAATATTTTTTAACTCACGATACAAATCGGGGTGAGCCGTTGCAAAAGAAGCATTTTGCAATAATGAGTTAACATAGGCATCTGCCGCCTCAGGCGCATTAAGCGTTTGTCCTAATTGTTGGGCAATATCCTGCACTTGCTTAAAAGCGAGAGTATATATCTCAAAATACTTATAATCTTTTTTGTTGGTTATAAACATATAGTTCAGCAGATCGACTTTAAACTTACGTTCTTTAATAGGCCGCCAGTCAAATCCGAAAATACCCGCATACTTACTACGGTCTAACCCGATATTTGTCTGAGAATTAGACAAAAAAGTAATGTAAGTTTTGGGTAACATATACCGGGGAATATATTTACTCAACCCGAAAGGCAGAAGTAATTTTGGGAATTTTAAAGTAATGTCCGCTCCAAATTCGTTGACATCAAAAAGCCGTTCAGTATCTCCGACACTCTTTGATGTAGCTGTCATAAAATACAAGGAAGTGTTCAATATTTCAGCTCCTTTAAACATGTTTTTGGCACTAAACGACATGCTACCTTTAATACCGAAATCGTGGATATTGGAATGCATCACATCAGTTGAACCTTTCCAGCTAAAACGTTTATCAGTGATTAGATAAATATTGGTATTTAAAGTCGTATCACGCTTATTTTCTTCATATTGAATATAGGCTTGTTTAAAATTCTGCAAACTCATCAACAAGCGGTGAGTACGCAACCTGTCACGATCGCTAAACAAACGTCCCGGCTTGATAAAGACAGAATGTGCCAAAGATTTTGGTGTATAACGCAGTTTTTCATCTTTTGTGTAGATATGAATACCATCATACACGGCAGAATCCTTTTTTTTAAAAAAATCGAAATTTTTGTCTTTTGACAGATAAATATTGACATTCTTAATACGATAAGGCAAAAAAGGTTCTGTATAAACTGTGTCTTGTGCCGTTATTGACCTGTCCGGAATATTCAAATAAGCTTCAATACGCCGTTTTGGAATACTGTCAAACACCAAATCAAAATTGACATAAGATGGTTGAAAATGAAATACCCCTTTGTTTCTAAACAATGACACCAAATTTTCTTTTTCCTTGACAAAATTGTCACGCAGATAAGCACTATGTTGTTTGATAGGGCTACTACGCTTGTATCTTTTATAGAGTTTTAACAAATAAGGTGATTGGATATTTTGAGCATATTTATCAATAATGAATGAATGATGCTTTTTAATCTTGTAAACTACTTTTGCTTTATGCTTGTTTATCGTATCAACTTCAAATCGCGATTTGGCATCCAAGTACGAGTGGTTGATGTAGTAATATTTCAACAACTCGGACGATAATTTAATTTTGCTCGTATCAATAAAAACCGGGGCTTTTCCTACTTTTTGAATCGTCTTATTGATATCCCTGTAATAATATTGCAGTTGGATAATTTGCTTACGTGAAAGTAATTTTTTTAATAATTCATAATTCTTTGAATGTCTCTGTATCCAACGATAGTAGGTTTGATTAGGGTGTTGATCGGCAAGCATGTACAAGTCGGCTAAATAAGGATAGCCTAAAATAAACGAGTTGGGCTGCAAAACAATCAAACTGTTGACCTTGTCTGACGATTCTTTTTTATTATCAACCTTAACCACATTTTTTCGCAACAGATATTTCCCTTCAGGTATTTTGCGATACAAATTACAAGAACTAAAAAGCAAGCCGGCTATAAAAAATAATAATATTTTTGTATATAATTTCATATATTTACCAATCTTACAAAAGTAATTTTTTTTAGGGAATTATTATAATGCAATTTTTATTGATTTTATAACGCAAAAGTTATGCCTGTTACCAAATCCGAAATCAAATTTATCAGACAATTACAACAAAAAAAATACCGTAAGCAACACCACGCGTTTGTAGTAGAAGGCTGGAAAAGTATTCGTGACTTTATCAAAGCCGGTTACAATCTCCAAAAAATCTATACCATACGGGAATTAGAAGGGATACCTGTAAACGTAACAATCAAAATTATCAACCGTAATCAGCTCAAACAACTCAGTTTTTTGCAACATCCCAAAGATGCTTTAGCCGTCTTTGAAATGAAACAAACCGCCCCATTACCTGATTCGGGATTGATTCTGGCACTTGACGATTTGCAAGACCCAGGTAATTTAGGCACGATTATCCGTACGGCAGATTGGTTTGGCGTACGTCATATTGTTTGTAGTGAAAACACGGTTGACTGCTACAATCCCAAAGTGGTACAAGCAACTATGGGCGCCTTGGCGAATGTCGCTGTTAATTATACCGATTTAGCCGGATTTTTACAAAAGACAAAATGCCCCGTTTTCGGTACTTTTTTGTCCGGCGACAATATTTACCAAAGCACTTTGCCCCAAGATGCGATAATTTTGATAGGCAACGAAGGCAACGGTATCAAACCGGAAATTGGCAAGCTAACAACACATCGCATTCATATTCCACAAGCTTCCGGAGCCATTGCTGAAAGCTTAAACGCTTCAATAGCTACAGCGGTTGTCTTAAACGAATTTTACAGACGATTTAACAACTTGCATCATGATTAATATCAAAAAAAAATCGTAAATTAGCTGTATAAATTTTTCAAACCTAAAACCAATGTCTCAACAAAAACATAATCCCGCAAAAGTCATTCAAGACTTACA
>JALVLX010000237.1 GCA_027032855.1 Flavobacteriales bacterium
ACATCTTGACAGTACTAAACTAAAACGCCAACTTGAATTACTCAATCAAAAAACACAGTTGGATATAGTCTATCATCCTGCTTTGGCACGAACAATCGAAGTTTTTTTTAAGCAACGCAAAAAAAGCTTAGGAAGGCTGTTTGGCATGGCAGAATACTACTTCCCTATTTTTGAAGAAAAATTAGCCAAATACAATATTCCGCTTGAAATGAAGTATTTGGCCATTGTTGAATCTGCTCTGAATCCCAGAGCCGTATCCCCTGCCGGTGCAGGTGGTTTGTGGCAATTTATGTATTCTACCGGTAAGAATTACCAGCTTGAAATCAACTCTTATGTAGATGAACGTTTTGACCCGATACGTGAGACCGAAGCTGCTTGCAAGCACATGCGAGACTTGTACAAAGTTTTTCACGACTGGAATTTGGTACTGGCGGCTTACAACTCCGGACAAGGTAATGTGACCAAAGCCATTCGTCGCTCGGGAGGATATACTAATTATTGGAATATCCGCCCTTATCTACCACGTGAAACCGCCGGATACGTCCCCTTATTTCAAGCCACCTTATTTTTGGGTGAATATGCTAAAGAGTACGGTATTGCTTCAACCAAACCGACATATCGCTACATTGCAACAGACACTATAATTGTTAAGCACACTATTACATTCAATCAGATATCCAGGTTATTAAAAATAGATGAAAAGGAACTGGAATTTTTAAATCCGCAGTACAAGCTGAATATCATTCCTTATGTAGAAAATAAGTTTTATACACTAAAACTTCCTGTTGATTTGGTCGGCATTTTTGTCAACAATGAAGCGCTGATATACGCATTAGTTGAAAAAGAACTAAACAAAAAAGAAAAGCCGTTACCCAAGTTTTACAAACTCAACAATTATATAGTTTACCGTGTACGACCGGGTGATTACCTAGGACGTATTGCACGGCGTTTTCATACTACGGTAAAGAAAATCAAACGAACCAACAGACTCCGTTCTAACCGCTTGCGGGTAGGTCAAAAATTAAAAATCTACTCCAAAACTCCGGTTACGGTCAATACGAGAAAAAAAACTAAATCTCATTCTTCAAAAAAAAGCAGAAAACTAAAAAAATCATATATCACATATAAAGTCAAACCGGGTGATACACTGTGGAATATTTCCATAAAATATAATGTCAGTTTGTCAGAAATCTTGAAATGGAACCGCCTGAAAAAAAATACAAAACTCAAACCGGGCATGAAAATAAAGATATACAAATCATAATAACAGACTGACAGTCAAGTATCAAGCAAAACGAAACTCAAATCTTAAATAATCATAAGTAAGTTACAGTAACAAAATCATACGGAACAATTTTTGCTACATTATATCATAAAGCAACATCACCATGAAAAAAATCCTCATTTCAATCATTCTTTTAGGTTTTACAATATTATCATGTCAAAATGATCAGCAAAAATTATTACCGGAATCGACCGGAAAAACTCACAATATTCTTGTAATCATGGATGATCATGATTGGAAAAAGTCTATTGGTGACAGTATCCGGAAATATTTTGCATCAGAATTTACAGACCTGCCTCAATCGGAACCCGAATATACGCTACATCAAGCTTCACCACATCTATTTTCTGATATTTTTAAAACTATCAGAGATATTATCATCATCAAAAAAGGGGATAAAAACGAAGTTAAATTTTTTAAAAACAAATTTGCCAGACCTCAATTGATTGTTCAGGTAGAAGGCAAAAACAATGAAGAAATAAAAAAACTACTCTATAAACATGCTCAAGAAATTACTGAGCGTTTTAACAAGTTTGAAATTGAACACCTCCAAACATTACATCGTAAAACCCTACGCAACAATCAAGATATTGAAAAAGAATTAGGCATTACCATCGACATTCCCGATTATTTTGCCTTGGTTGACCATCAAAAAAACTTCTTTTGGTTCCGGCGTGATGTCAAAAACGGTGAAGCAGATATTTTGCTCTACAGTATACCTATCAAAGACAATTTGGATTTGAAAGGCGGACGAGTGCTTGACTATCGTGATTCTATCGGAAAAAAATACATTCCCGGACCTGTGGATAGCACCTATATGAAATCTGAACCAAATATTTCGCCTTCGCAAGTGATGACCATGATAAACGGCAAAAAAGCTATTGAAACACGGGGATTGTGGAGAATGGAAAATGATTTTATGGGTGGTCCTTACGTCAATTATTCGATTATTGACAAAAAAAATAACAGAATGATTGTAGGCGAAGGCTTCATTTATGCTCCTGCCATTGACAAACGCGATTATATGGTACAGTTGGAAGCTATTCTACGTACGATTAAATTGAGGAATGAGGAGTGAGGAATGAGGAGTGAGGAGTGAGGAATGAGGAGTGAGGAATGAGGAATGAGGAGTGAGGAGTGAGGAATGAGGAGTGAGGAATGAGGAGTGAGGAATGAGGAGTGAGGAATGAGGAGTGAGGAATGAGGAGTGAGGAATGAGGAGAGAGGAATGAGGAGTG
>JALVLX010000238.1 GCA_027032855.1 Flavobacteriales bacterium
CCGGAATTACAGCCGCATATTGTCGTATTTTTTTGCCCGATAAATCACGGATATTAACTTTGGTACTGTCCAAATATACACGTTTGCCCCAACCAAAAATATCTTTACCGGTACGCATATGAATGGTACCGATACTCGTAGGATACATGCCTGTTATAATCGCTGAACGACTCGGGGCGCAAACACCAACGGTAGCATAGGCATTGTCATAAATCATACTTTCTTTTGCCAAGGCATCTAAATGTGGTGTTTTGGCCGTATGGTCTCCATAAAATGATAAAACAGGGCTAAGATCTTCGGTTACAATCCAAACGATATTGGGTTTTACCGTTGATTGTTTAGGCTCTTCTTTGTGTACTGATTTGCAAGCAAATAACAAAGAACCAAGACTTAAACTGAAAATAATATGTCTGAAGATTTTTTTCATCAAATTGTTTTTGCTTCAGGTCTAATAGAGATTGATATCAACGTTTGTATTGTCTTTGTTCAAATACAGTAAGCCTCTGTAGGTTTTATCTTTTATCTTAACTTCGTATTTATAAACCCCGTTAAAACCTCTGAATTTTACCCTACCGCGTCTGTCAGTTTGGTCTTCTATCTTGGTTGTCCAGAGGTTCTTGACTAAGTACAGATAAGCACGTCCCATGGCACCGGGCGTACCATCTTGATTAAACAAGTCAACTTTTTCTTTGGTATTTTTCAGCATACCCCAGAAAATAAATTGACTTACATTGGGGTGGCTAAAAGCAGCTATCATAAAATCACGCGTATATTGTTCCCGTAATTCCGGATCTTTTACGTCCAAAGTAAATTCGGAAATACCGATTTCTTTATCCAATTTGGCATAATAATCCAATATTTCCAAAACCTTTTCCGGTGGTGTCAGATCATTACCGATATGACTTTGAATACCAATACCATCTACCAAACCGCCGGTACGTTTGTCCACACGCTTGATAAATTTATAGTACCATTCCTGTTTCTTTTTGTTGATACCGCCACGGCTGATAATGCCGTACTCATTGATAAAACGTTTGGCTTGAGGTTGTGTTTTTTTTGTAATTCTAAAACCTTGATACAAAATCTTTTCCGATCCGGTAATGCTTTGCAAATCTTGATTAGTATAAGCTTCATTGACTACGTCCCAAATATCAATTTTTCCTCTGGTCTTTCGCAAAATACTTCTTACATGGTTTAAAATTACTTTTTTGACCAATTCCGGATTATCTTGATTTTTTTTGATTTTCTTAGGCATATATCTAAATCCCGGCCAAATCAGCACATGCCCTTTGACTTTAATGCCATCATTCTTTAAAACATCAATGGCTTTCAATGTCATTTGGCGCCTTTTGGGTTGTTGCCATTGTCTGATTTTCAAATCATTTTCAAACACACAAATGTTAAAATATTCTTTCAATTTTTGATAAGCAAGCGTATTGTTTACCACATCTTTTGAACTGATGGTTGCCCCAAAATCAAAATCATGTTTTATCAATTCAATTTTGACATCGGCATTTGATACCGGTTTACCATTAATTTTAAATTGAATCGTAAAATCTGTTTTTCTAACCTTATCGATACGTTTCAAAGCTTTTTGACGCCACTCAGCATCTTTCTCCATGCCTTTGTAGGTGACTTTTGTTTTGGGCAATGTATTGATATCCGTGCCTTCAGGATAGGCCAAAAAGCGTATGTTTTTAATCAAAAATTCTTGCGGACGAAAACCAAACTGTAATACAAGTGCAAAATTTTCAGGAGAAATATCGGTAGTCGCTTTAAACGGCACGTAGTAAGTTTGCCATTTCGGCATCAGACTGTTTGTGAACTTTAAATCATCGCGGTGTGATTTGGCTTGTCTTAATTGCCAATTGACTTTTGCTTCACCTGTTTCCAAACCTGATTTTAAACTTTTTGATTCAAAAGTCAACAAAAAAACTTGTCCTTTCTTAAAGGCTTTTGTTTTAATCGGAATAGCCTCGGACAAGTTATATATAAAGGACGGTTGCTTGATAGTTTTAATATCCAAAACGGCATTTTCACCTCTACCTTCATCATAATAACTGATGCTTCCAATTTCTTTTTTCCAAATAATAGTATCAAGCTTACTGTAATTTACCAAGTTTTCAAGATTACTCTTTAAACTTCGCTCATGCTTCTGCGCAAAAACTTTAAAAAAAATACCAAAAATGATTAATAAGGTAATTTTATGTTTCATATATTTTTTTAGTTAAAAGTTGAAAGTTAATTTTCAATTTTCAATTCAGCACATTGCATACAATTTAATTATTACAACAACTGTACCTAAAAACCGCAAGATATAAAAAAACTTAAAAATAACACCTAAACACTATTGCAAAAATCATAAAAATAGATAAATTTAAATAATTTTTTAACAATTTTAATTTTATTTAATCAATACGATAAAATAACGGTTAGTATATACGCCGTAGCGGGCTTATGTTCTCTTATTTTTGATTTACTCACCAAAGATAGCAAAAATTCTG
>JALVLX010000239.1 GCA_027032855.1 Flavobacteriales bacterium
TGTCTTAATATTTGAAGGAGTTTGTCTAATTCTTTCGGCATAATACCTGCTCGATGCATACCGGTGTCCAGCTTGATATGAACCGGAAATCCTGTAATGTTTTGAGTTGATAAATATTTGGTCAAAGTATTGAGATATGCCAATGAACTGACTTCAGGTTCCAGATTGTAAGTTATGAGTTCTTCAAAATTGTCAAAAGACGGGTTGAAAACCAGTAAGTTTGTCTTGATACCTTTTTGTCTGAGGGCAACAGCTTCGTTGATATAGGCAACAGAAAAATAGGCAAAACCCCATTGTTCAAAGACTTTACCAATTTCGTAAGCTCCCAGACCATACGCATTACCTTTGAGGTTGGCCAATATTTTAGTACCGGGTTGTAAACGTTTTTTTATGGTTTCAAGGTTATGTCTCAGACGTTTACTGTCAATTTCGATGTGGCTTTCACGCATTTTTTAAGCTTTCTTTTTTTGACGTTCTGCCATAGCTTTTACATAAGCAGCGCGACTCAAAGGTTCGTATTCTTGAGTTTCACCCAGCAAAACCAGTTTGTCATCTTCAGTGAGGCGATAACTGTAGTGTGCCAAATTGCCGGTACGTGTACATACGGCATGTACTTTTGTAACGTATTCGGCTATAGCCATTAAGAAAGGCATTGGACCGAAAGGTTTGCCCATAAAATCCATATCAAGTCCGGCGACAATCACTCTCAAGCCCTTGTTTGCCAACGTATTACAAACGTCAACTATTTCGTCGGAGAAGAATTGCGCTTCGTCTATACCAACCACATCAACACCTTCGGATAGTAGTAAAATCTCTTGAGGAGAACTCACGGCTGTTGAACGAATTTCATTTTTGTCATGTGAAACTATATTGGTTTCGTGGTAGCGAGTGTCAATTTTCGGTTTGAAAATTTCAACTTTTTGTTTGGCAAATTGCGCCCGCTTCAGCCGGCGGATTAACTCTTCAGTTTTACCTGAAAACATACTGCCGGTAATGACTTCAATCCAACCGAGATTGTCTTTGTGATTAACGGGAATTTCTAAAAACATATTACAAGGTAATTATTTATCATTGTTATTTATTTGAACCATATAAAGATTATAAGTTCATATAATTTTTATGTCTTTTATGCCCTTATATGTCTTATATGGTTAAATCGACTACATGTATTTTTTTACCATACAAGGATATAAGTTCATTTATGTAAATTCTTTAATGTTTGTCTTTTATGGTTTGTTTTTTTAATTAAATTTGTAACAACGAAATTAATTTATTTTTTGGCAATTTTTAAACTATTGTGTCGTTTTTTATTAAAAATTTCTAATCTTTTATTTTCAAACTTGATATTCAATTAGTTGAAAAAAATTTATTATGGACAAAAACAATGAATTAGCAAACATTTTACGAGCAGAATTAACTTTACTTACCAAGGATATTTTGCAAAATATTCATCAGAAAGATTTAAAAAGTCTGTACAAAGCCACGCGTCAATTGCAAGAAAAAATGGCGGCAATTATGGTATTGAAGGACCAATTGGATACAAGTGAATTGATGGAAATATTAAAGGTAAGGCGTGCAGAAGAAGCAGAGCAACCAAGTACGTTTGTTGAGAAAAAAACAGAAGAAACACCGGTAGAAATCCCGGAGATAAATGATGAAATAGAGGAGGAGCAGGTTAAGTTTGAGCCCGAAAAAGTAGAAACAAAATCCGAGAAACCGGAAGTAAATCCTTACAAGCAGGCCGGTAAAATGCGTTTTGTGCCTAAAGAGCAAAAGAGTACTTCACAACACCAAGAAACACCCAAATCTCCTCTGCCTTTAAAGAAAATGAATGTCGGTTTGAATGACAAAATTTCTTTTATCAAACATTTGTTTGAAGGAGATCATGAGCTTTATACAAATTTTATAGACAAGCTCAATGCTTTTGAGAATTATGAGGATGCTTTGCGTTATATCAATCAAGAGGTCAAACCACAATACGAAGACTGGGAAGGAAAAGATGAATATGAATTCCGCTTATTGCAATTGTTAGAATTGAAATTTGCCTGAAAAATTAACTTTAAATGGAAGGAAAACTTTATGTGGTACCGACACCTATCGGTAATTTACAAGATATGACCTTTAGGGCTATCAGTGTGTTAAAAGATGTAGATTTGATTTTAGCTGAGGATACGCGCACATCGGGTAAGTTGTTAAAACATTTTGAAATAAACACTCCACAACGTTCGTATCATAAATTTAACGAGCACAAAATTGTTGACGATTTGATAGCGCAGTTGGAGCAGGGGGCAAGTTTTGCTTTAATTTCTGATGCCGGTACACCTGCCATTTCAGATCCCGGTTATTTAATTGTACACAAAGCGGTTGCAAAAGGCATTACGGTTGAAACCCTGCCCGGCGCTACAGCTTTTGTGCCGGCTTTGGTCAATTCAGGCTTGCCGGCAGAACGTTTTGTGTTTGAAGGTTTTTTACCGGTTAAAAAAGGTCGCAAAACACGTTTGGAAAGTTTGCAAGATGAAACTAGGACAATGATTTTTTACGAATCGCCACACAAATTGTTAAAAACTTTAAAAGATTTTGAAAAGTATTTTGGAGCCGACAGGCAAGTGTCCGTATCGCGGGAAATCAGTAAGATTTATGAAGAAACAATTAGGGGAAGTGTGAGCGAAGTTCGACAAATTTTTGAAGACAAACCATCTATAAAAGGAGAGTTTGTGATAGTATTGAAAGGTAGTAAGGGTAGTTGAATGTTTGTTGAGACGTTGCATGCAACGTCTTGAATTGATAATTGAAAATG
Source organism: Flavobacteriales bacterium (assembly GCA_027032855.1). Lineage (GTDB taxonomy): Bacteria > Bacteroidota > Bacteroidia > Flavobacteriales > Flavobacteriaceae > WGBX01. Next base: position 2,798 of record JALVLX010000239.1, read on the forward strand.
GAGAATTGAAAATTATATTTCTCTACCTACTTTCGTAGGGGGCGAAAAGACAGGTGCTTCGTTCGAAATGATAGCGGTTGTCATTCCGACAGATCTTTACGAAGTAAAGAGACGAGGAATCGGATTTATTTAAAATAAAATTTCTCACTGTGTTCGAAATGACAGGCACCCCCGACGTTCCGGTACAATGTTCCTAACGTCACAAAATTACTCAGTGACCACCCTTAAATCGCAAATCTGAAATTGCAAATCTGAAATGAATTAAATCCTCATTTACTTAAATAACCAATTAACCAAATAACCAAATAACCAAATAACCAAATAACCATTATATAACAATGAGCCAATTTTATAGTTTAAAAGTAACAGAAGTAAAGCCTATAACCCCCGAGAGCGTTTCGGTATCATTAGAGATCCCGGCAGATTTAGAAGAACAATTTTCATTTATGCCGGGGCAATTTGTCATGGTAGAAAAGGTGATTAATGGCGAGAATTTACGCCGCTATTATTCTATCTATAATACTCCCGGTGAAAATGTAATTAAATTGGGTATAAAATTAAAAGGAAAAGACGGGTTTGCGGATTATGCAATGCATTCTTTGCAAAAAGGTGACACTTTGCAAGTATCAACACCGATGAATGATGTTGCTTTTGATTTTAGTAAGTCTTCACAAAAAATTATGGCAATAACCATTGGTAGTGGGATTACACCTTTTTACAGCTATATACAGTATATGATGCAACATCATTTTCAACATTATTTTGTATTGGTTTTCGGCGATGAAAACCCTGAAAAAACTATGTTTTATAGTGAGTTGCAAGAATATGCAAGGACGTCCCCCGGTAATTTTAAAATGTACAATATTTTTTCTAAAGATGATTCGGGTGATTATCGGGGTCGTATCAATGCTGACATTCTACAAGATATTTTACAAAAAGAAGGTGCAGGTTTTGATGCGGTTTATATGATAGGACCTGATGATTTGAAGAAAACACTTGTACAGGTGTTAGCTGATTCCGGTATAGATGAGGCAAAATTGCATTATCGTATTTACAGTTAAGCTGATTTCAAATAAACAAAAAAAGAGATGCTATGCGGTATCTCTTTTTTCTTAAATTTTTAATAAGTTGGCTTTAATCAACCGCTTCATAAATAGATAAATATTTATCCAGTGTATTTTTTAGCATGTTTTTTTCATCCATATATTTTTCAACAAATTCTCTAAAAGCTCCTTCGCCACCATTTCTTGACAATATGACATCTACTTCTCTTTTGACGTAATAAGGTGCTTGGGCAGGGACGGCAGCATAGCCTACTTTTTTAAGTAGAGGTAAGTCATTAATATCATCGCCTATGTAAGCAGTTTCCTCCCAAGTGATATTATATTTATTTAATATTTCTTGAGCAACTTTAATTTTGTTGTTAACACCTACGAAGTAATCGGTAATTTTCATTTTTTCCAATCTTGACTTAATCATTTCGCTATGGTCTTCCGTAAGAATTATAATAGGTATATTGTTTAAATTTAAGAACATAACGCCAATACAGTCATTAGAATTGAAGTACTTTGTTTCATTGCCTTTTTTGTCGTAGTACGTAAGATTGTCCGTCCAGACACCGTTAAATCCGCTTATAAATAATTTAATCTCTTTATCCATTTTTTATTGTGTTGTTTTTTAATAATCAAATATACTAAAAAAAAATAATTTTACCGTTAATTATGCTAAAAAGAAATTAATTATTGATAAAAATTCTTATATTTATCAATAATACTTATAATATCTAATAAATGTTTACTGTTTTTTGTTTTTTTGTTAAAGATGTTACATAAGGTTTTTTTATATTAAGATTTATTAAAAAAATAGGGCTCTATATTGCTTTAGGTGGGTAATATATGTAATAATGTCACCCCATTTTTTATGTAAAGTCCGTTTGTAAAGTAACAATTTTATTCGATAGGTAAATCTTGAATATTCTTAGATAATACTTCAATTTTTTGTTTTGAACGAGTTAAGTCAGAACAAATTTCATCTTTAGTTTGTGAAAATTTCTCTTTCAGATTACTAAACAATTTTTGGTAATATTGAATACCGCTGTTGAGATTTCCGGTAAACTTTTGAAAGTATTTAACTTTTTTCTTATCAATTGGTTCTTTAATAGCTTCTACTTCATTTTTTAAGTAGTCTATATATAAATTTAGCTCTTTAACAAAGAAATGGGGGCGGTAAGTTTTTCTCAGTAGGTTAACCTTGCCGTAAATATGACCAACCATATCTTTCAGCGACACAATTTTGTCAAAATAAGCCATATTCGGTCCGGGACAAACCGTTACACCGTTATCTTTAATTTTATAATCAATTTTCTCTGTAATAATAGCCGGTTCAGACAATCCGACACAAAGGCATTCAGGTGCTGTTATTCTGTTAAATTCTTTTTCATATTCTTGTTCCGTAAGATTTTTATTATCCAATTCTTTTAGTTTGATGTATTGAAATTGCCTAGATGCGGTACAAATTGGTTTATCTGTATATTCCGTGTTAGAAACCAAATATTCTTTGGGGCAACTACTTCCCGCTCTACCTTTACGGGCTTTTTCCATTTTTTTAATAGTTGCCGATGAATTGCGTAGGCTGTTAAATGGTACACCAAGCGGTGAAATATTGCTCAGATACAAATCTTTTTCTTCCGCCACAGCCAATTTTTCTCTCGTTTCGTCATCGACAACGGTTGCTTCAGGTACCAGTAAAAACGGGCTTCCCCAACCAACGCTATCAACTTTGTAATAATCTATCAAAAATTCATGTTCTTCATTTGTGCCGACACCACCTTGTGCGGTAATGCGCATTGGTAGTGGTTTATTGGGGACAGGTTTATTTTTCTGTTCTAGAGCTTTTACTAGTATTTGATGCACATCTTCTATGAGTTGATAGCGATTATTTTTAAACTCTTCCAAGATGGGTCCCATGAGGAAACCGTCAGTAGCAAACGCATGGCCACCACAGTTTAATCCTGATTCAATCCGGTATTCACTAACCCAAAGTCCTTTTTTGGCAAAAAATTTACCTTGAATGATGGCCGAACGATAATCACTCACTTTCAAAACGATTTTTTTCTTGATATAGCCGTTTTCATCCGGATAAAAATCGTCAAATTTTTCAATATAGCCGTATAGGCGTGGGCTCATACCCGCAGACAATATTAAGGACGATTCTAGTTTGCTGTTAGCATACCCACGCAAGGCTGCATGCGCATCATTAAATTCTTGCGGTAGTGCTTCACCGTTTTTTTTGTAGTTGGTTTTATCTACTTTGGTCATGATGTTAACATCAATACTTCCCATGGTTAAATTTTGTTTTAACCATTGTTTTATTTCCTCTACATTTTTTGTAACAACGTCTTTAAAGTTTTGTTTCAAGGTAGATGAATCAGGCAACAGTTCAAAGTATTCGGCTATTTCAGTTTTTTTATCTTCGTAATTATTTTTAAAGCTTTCAAATTTTTCCGTAGTCAATTGGTCGATCATATCAAGATACGCAGTTATCCGCTTACTCATATAATCTTCAGCTTTTTGTGGTATTTCTTTGTAAGGGATGTTAAATTTTTCGCTGTATTTTTCTCTTAATTTTTCCAATAATACATTGTCAACCAAGGAAATGACTGAGTCTATTCCAAAAGGGGCAACTCTAAGCGGGCTATCTATTGTGTATGCAACACCCATAACGGGAATGTGAAAATTGTGTGGTGAGTTCATTTGTTTGTTATTATATTAAATTAATTAACAAAGATATGTTATTATTTCTTATGTTTTGTTTTATTTTTGGAAATACTTCTATTTTTATGTATATGCTAATAAATAAATAAAAAGACCGCCAAATTGGCGGTCTTTTTTATTTGTAAGAAAATGAGTTTATTCGTTACAATAGTTAGGTACGAATTCTCCGGGAACGGGACCAGGTCCGTCTTGATAAATTATGTTACCACTATTAGGTCCAATAATTTCGAACGAACACTCTGCAGGCCATGAACCTTCAACAAATTCCCATTTCAGTGTTTGAGCACCGGCAGGAACTGTACATACATCGGTTAAATCGTATCCGCCACTACCACCTGACCAATAATCAGGGATAGAGAATTCTTGTACGTTACCATCAATGGTTACAACAATTTTAGAACCTTGCCAACCGTCACCATACGAATCGTGCATTTGAATAGTGTAGTCTCCGGTTATAGGTTGTGCCGGAATACAAACGATAGATGCATAATAAGCAAATGGTGAATTATAGAATGATTGTTGTAATGTACTACTAGAACTTTCTTCGCTGTATGTTTTACCGTTAGTCAGTACCAATTCCATTCTGTATTTAACTACATCACCACCATTGTAATCTGTAGGTTGAAGCCCCAACAAATTAATGGCGTCTGCAAATGTTGTTGAAAAAGTAGTCATTGGCAAATCATTAGGGCTTTGAGTGAAGTCACTTTTTGGTATAGTTGTTAAAAGTTGTTC
>JALVLX010000240.1 GCA_027032855.1 Flavobacteriales bacterium
AAAAATATTCGTACATTTATCACCATGAATAATCAAAAAATATCAAAAAAATGAATAAAATTGTGTTACTTATCTTGTTGATTGTTAACGGATTAAATATTTCCGCACAAATTAAAGACAAAAAAAACTTTACCAACACGAACGGTAGTAAATACACATTTAAAACCGTCAAACACTTAGATGCTACACCCGTGCAAGATCAAAACCGCACCGGCACCTGCTGGAGTTTTTCAGGTATGTCATTTATTGAATCTGAATTGCTTCGTAAAGGTAAAGGGTCTTATAACTTAGCTGAAATGTGGATAGCCCGCAACGCTTATCTCGGGAAAGCCCGCAATTATTTATTAATGGACGGTCATGCTAATTTTGGTGAAGGAGGAGAATTTCATGATATTCCTTGGGTCATCAGACATTACGGTGTTGTGCCGGAATATGTCTATCCCGGTAAAGTTTACGGTGGCGACAAACATAACCACGCCGAATTACATGCCGTTTTAGCAGGTATGCTTAAAGCTTTAAAAGGCAAACCGCAAAATAAAAAATTAACCAAATCATGGAAAAAGGCTTATACCGAAGTCATTGATGCTTACTTGGGTGATGTACCTGACAATATCGAAGATTTTACCTTCAAAGCAGACGGTAAAACTTATAACCCTAAATCATTTGCCAAACATTTAGGTTTAAATATGGATGATTATGTTGAATTGACCTCGTTTACACATCACCCCTATTACAAAGCTTTTGCCATGGAAATCCCGGATAACTGGCAAATGCACACCACTTACAATATCCCTTTAGACGAATTGATGCAAGTAGCCAATGACGCCATTATGAAAGGTTATACGTTTGCTTGGGGAGCAGATGTATCGGAAAAAGGCTTTTCGCATCGTAAAGGATTGGCTATATTCCCTGAAGATGAACGTACTGTTCAAGATAGAAAAAGCAAAGATTTATATTTTTACGAATACGGTGAAAAAATCCCTAATGCTTATTACCAACCGGTAAAAGAGAAAGTTGTTACCCCACAAGAACGTCAAGAAGCTTTTGAAAACGGTGAAACTACCGATGATCACGGTATGCACATTGTTGGCGTTGTCAAGGATCAAAAGGGGACAAAGTATTTTGTTGTAAAAAATTCTTGGGGTACCAAATACAATGAATTAAATGGTTATTTCTTGGCTTCCTATCCGTATTTTAGAGCCAAAACTATTGACATTTTTGTACATAAAGATGCCTTACCGAAAGATTTGAAAAAAAAATTAGGTGTCAAATAAAAAATTATTACGCACCTTTGGTGCTAATTCCAGTTTTTTAGCCTTCATACCCCCCCATATTACGCTTGCTGATTTTCCTAAAAAATATAATGTACACACAAACAAAATCAAAAAAAAAAGCACCAAAGGTGCGTAATAAAACAACATAGGGTGAAAGACCTATGAAAAAAAGCACCAAAGGTGCGAGATAAAAAATTGCACTAAATCACTTTCCGCTTGGTACTTATCACTAAAACAACTCCAAAACCTTCTCTGCAGGACGCGCCATAACCGCCTTGTCGTTATAAATCACAACAGGGCGTTCAATCAGCTTGGGATACTGTGCCATGGCTTCAATAACTTGCTCATCGGTCAAATCTTTGCCTTTAAAATTTTCTTTCCAAATAGCTTCTTTGGTTCTGACCAATTCTATCGGCTTCATACCCAACATTTTCAAGACTTTTGTCAATTCGTCTTTACTTGGCGGATTATCTAAATATTTCCTGATTTCTACTTCAAGTCCCTTTTCTCCGGCAACTTTTTCAGCCATTGCCAAACCTTCTCTACTTTTTCGGCATCTTGGATTGTGCCATACTGTTATTTTGCTCATATTCTTTATTTATTGATTATTTTTGTTCCTAACTCGTATTTGGAAATGTATCATATTTTCTATTTTTGGTGATTTGTTGATTTGATGATATGGTTAAAATCTATAATCATATCACCCCTACGGGGTTCAATGAAATTTTCAATTAATTTTTACATTAAAAAAACAAATTGTAATCTCTATCTACAAATATTTTAACATTATTTAATTTTTAACTTCGATTGGTGGAATTGCAAAGTACAACTTTCAACTAACTTGTCCTTATTCCTCACTCCTCAAATTCAAGTAACCAAATATCGTATGAAGTAATAAACAATCACCAAATAGCTAAACAAACTATGAAATGGAATAAATCCTCATTTCCTCAATATAACTCAATACTTGCTACTAGCAACTAAATTTTCCGCAACTTTACCGTAAAATGTCGCAATACCGGTGCTTCATAAATAATTTCGTAACCCGTTTTGGCTTCGTTACGGGTATGATACACATGCTCAATTACCGCAGCTACATAATCCATGTGATTACTGGTATATGTCCGGCGCGGGATAGCCAAGCGTACCAATTCCAAATCCGGATAACGATTTTCGCCGGTTTCAGGATCTCTATCGGCAAGAATAGTACCTATTTCCACCCCTCTGATACCCCCAACAATATATAGTTCTACAGCCAATGCTTGTGCACGATATTGTTCGCGGGGAATGGTCGGCACAAATTTATTGGCATCTAAATAAATAGCATGCCCACCTATTGGTTGTTGTACCGGCACATTGGCAGACATCAGTTTTCGCCCCAAATATTGTACTTGCTCCACGCGACTTTCCAAATAGTCAAATTCAGTAGCTTCATCTAACCCGATGGCTAAGGCACCCATATCACGGCCACTCATGCCACCGTAAGTAATATAGCCTTCGTACATAATGGCAAAAACCGTTGCTTTGTTGTAAGTATCCTCATCATTGGTTGCTATAAAACCACCCATATTGACCAATCCGTCTTTTTTGGCACTCATGGTCATACCGTCACCGTAGCTGAACATTTCGTGTATTATCTCTTTAATGTTCTTATGCTTATAAGCATCTTCACGCTTCTTGATAAAATAAGCATTTTCGGCAAAACGCGCCCCGTCAAAATACAACGGAATGCCGTACCGGCTGCACAATTCGGAGGTTTCACGAATATTCTTCATAGATACGGGTTGTCCACCTGCCGTATTACAAGTAACGGTCAAAATAACCATTGGAATTTTTTCCTTCGGATAGGTTTTAAAAACATTTTCGAGCTTGTCTAAATCAACATTACCCTTAAACGGGTGGAATTTTGACGTATCCGAAGCTTCATCTATGGTACAATCAATGGCTTTGGCTTTTCTGAATTCGATATGTCCTTTGGTTGTATCAAAATGCGAATTACCCGGCACCACATCACCTTCTTTGACCAAAACCGAAAACAATACATTTTCGGCGGCACGCCCTTGGTGTGTCGGGATTAAATATTTATAGCCGGTAATGCGTTGTACGGTAGTTTTGAGCAATTCAAAAGAACGCGATCCGGCATAAGCCTCATCGCCTTTCATAATTTCAGCCCACTGATTATCACTCATAGAGCCGGTACCGCTATCGGTCAGCAAGTCGATAAAAACTTGGTCGCTTTTGAGGTTAAACAAATTGTAATGTGCTTCTTGAATCCATTGCTTGCGTTGCTCAAGAGTAGAACGCTTAATGTTTTCAATACTTTTGATTTTAAAAGGTTCTGCGTAAGGGAATTCCATAGTTAGTTAAAAGTTAAAAGTTAAAAGTTGAATGTTGAATGTTAGTAGCAAGTTGCTAGTAACAAGTATCAAGTAGAAACCTTGCATGCAAGGTTTCTCTATTTTTAATTATTTTCATCATCCGGTTTTTGTCCGGTCATCATCAAATAGGCTTTTAAAAAGTCGTCAATTTCACCATTCATCACATCATCTACTTGTGAGGTTTCGTGAGCCGTTCTGACATCTTTTACCAGTTTGTACGGGTGCATCACATAATTCCGGATTTGTGACCCCCACTCTATTTTCTTCTTATTTGCTTCAATTTTATCACGTTCTTCCATACGTTTTTGCATCTCAATTTCATACAAACGCGATTTGAGCAACTTCATGGCTTTTTCTTTATTCTCCAGTTGCGAACGAGATTCGGAGTTTTCAATAATAATTCCCGAAGGTTCATGACGTAAGCGTACTGCCGTTTCCAGCTTATTGACTGCTTGTCCGCCTGCCCCACTGGCTCGCATGGTTTCCCATTTGATATCTGCCGGATTTATCTGTATTTCAATAGTATCATCTACCAAAGGATACACATAAACCGAAGCAAAAGACGTATGCCGTTTGGCATTGCTGTCAAAAGGTGATATCCGCACCAACCGGTGTACGCCATTTTCGCCTTTGAGATAGCCGTAAGCATAGTCACCATCTATTTCAATGGTAACCGTCTTAACCCCCGCTACATCGCCGGCTTGGTAATTGATTTCTTTGGTTTTATAGCCGTTTTTTTGCGCCCACATCAAGTACATGCGCAAGAGCATTTCCGCCCAATCGTTACTTTCTGTACCTCCTGCTCCGGCTGTAATTTGCAATACGGCACTGAGCTGGTCGGCTTCGCCCGAAAGCATGTTTCGAAACTCAATATCTTCTATCAAGCGCTTGGCAGTTTCATATTGTGCAACAACATCTTCTTCGGTTGCTTCTTTTTCTTTATAAAACTCATACAAAACCTGTAATTCATCAAAAGCTTCTTTGGCTACTTCGTAGTCAGTTATCCATTTCTTTTTGGCTTGAATGGACTTCATCACCTTTTGGGCTTCTTTCGGATTGTCCCAAAAGTCCGGATTACCGGTTTTTTCTTCTTCGTTTTCTATCTCTATTCGCTTCCTATCTATGTCAAAGATAGTGGTTTAAAGCGGTTAAACGTTTTTCCAAATCTTTCAGCTGTTCTTGAGTTATCATAAAAAATCATTTTACTTTTGACAAAAATAATACAATAAATTTTTATTATTGAATTTTTATTTATATTTTGTGCGACATAATAACAAGATTTAGCTTATGAGCAAAAAAATTAAAGTTGATTTAGAATTCCCCATTCATGCTTCACCAAGCATGATATTTCAGTATTTAACTACGCCTTCCGGTTTGAGCGGTTGGTTTGCCGATGATGTCAATTCGCGTGGCAAATTTTACACTTTTATTTGGGATGGTGTAGAAGAAAAAGCCAAGTTAGCCTCCAAAAAGGACAATGAAAAAGTCAAATACAAATGGCTGGATGACGACGATAAGGAAACAGGAACCTACATCGAATTTAAAATTATGGTAGATGAACTCACCAAAGATGTGTCTTTGTTGGTTACTGATTTTTGTGATGATGATGAAGAAGAAGAAACCCGTATGCTGTGGGAAAATCAAATCAATGATTTAAAACATATCATTGGTGCCGTATAGTATCAAAACTCTTACAAAATACATTAAAAGTTTAATAAGCCTGCTTGGCATATTAAACTTTTTTTATGTTTTATTTACACATATTAAACCTTTTGCATCATTTGACGTCTTATAATAGCCAAAGCCTAAAACCGGATGACAAAACCCGATATTTTACATTTCAAGTCTTTAAACCGTAACGAACAATTAAATTGGATTGTCAAACATTATGCGCAAGATTTGTATTGGGTCATTCGTCCTATTGTTAAAACACACGAAAACGCAGATGATGTGTTGCAAAATACATTGATAAAAACTTATCAAAATTTGCCTAAATTCCGCTACGACAGCAAACTGTTTTCATGGTTATACCGCATAGCCGTCAATGAAGCTCTGAGTTTTTTACGCAAAAACAAAATACAACCTATTGACAACAGTGATGAACATTTGCTTAGAATATTAAGCAAAGATCCGTACTATGACGGCGACGAAATAGCTCTGAAACTTGAAAAAGCCATAATGAGTTTACCGCCAAAGCAACAAGAAATTTTCCGTTTAAAATATTTTAACGAACTAAAATTCAAAGAAATAGCAGAATTAACAGGCACCTCAACCGGTGGTTTGAAAGCCAATTATCATCAGGCAGTAAAAAAAATTAAAAAATTTTTATCGGAACATTAAACCTTTTTATTCTAACATCATCTTATAAGCGTATGACACAACACGACAACATAGAACAACAATTATCGGAACTGAAAAAGCATTATAAGGTTCCGGACAATTATTTTGAAAACTTTCAAGTCGATACCGGTAAATTAAACAAAAGACGACAACTCGGTTTCTCAAAAAAAGTTTGGCTGGTTGCAGCCATTATCATCTTATTGGTCAGTTTAGGATACAAAGTGTTTAATTGGACACAAAAATCAACAAAAAACCAAATTTCGGCGCCAAAGCAAATTGCACAAAATGATGATTTGTTCAATGACCTGACCGATGACGAAATTATTGACTATCTGATTGACGAAAACGTCATCGATCAATTTTAAGAATATTAATTTTAAAACCTATAAATATGAAAAAATCAATTTTAATGAGTTTGATAACAATCTTCATGTTATCAATAAGCGGATACGCACAAACCGAAATCAAAGTAAAAGGCGAAAAAGAAGTCAAGAAAAACCGGAAAGAAAAAATTTTCAACAAAAAATTAGATTATCTTAAAAGAAATCTAAAACTAACCGGTGAAGAAAGCGAAAATTTTGAGAAAGCTTTCAAACAATATGTAGAGAAAAAACTTTCGTTAAGAAAAGCTTACAATGTCGAAGTTTATCAAAAAGTTAAGAAAGAGCACTTAAAAGAATTAAGTGAAAAGGACAAACAAAATATTATCAGCCGAAAATTGGATTTGGATAAACAAACCTATGAGCTCGATGTAGCTTTTACAAAAAAATTGACCGGCTTTTTACCTCCTGAAAAAGTGATTCGTTACTTTATACTGGAACGTAGATTTAACCGCAAAATGATGAACCATGTCAAAAAACGTAAAGAAATAATGCGCAAACGTCAAAATATGATGCCCCGGCGCAATCACAAACGTGTAAATTCAAACAGATAGTTTTTTAAGCTCACATTACAAAAAAGAGATGCCAAGTTGGTATCTCTTTTTTGTTAATTACCGTTACCGCACGAGTTCTATCGTGTGGAAAAATAATAAATTGCATAAATTTAAATAAAAAGACTAAATTTGAAAAGAAAAAATAATAGCAATGCAAAAGAAAAAGCTTCAATTTTTTTTTTTATCTCCTATTATTACCAACTGTTTTTTTGTTCATCTATCTATTCTTCATGCCGCATAATCCTAATACCGGAAAATACCGGCTCCCATTGATTTTAGGGTTTCTCATTGCTAATGTATTAAGT
>JALVLX010000241.1 GCA_027032855.1 Flavobacteriales bacterium
TTTCATCTATGTTTGCTTATATTATCAAGAATGATGTTATTGAATTTCTTCATCGGAAATTTGTGTATTATGAATCGGATTGATAACGGCTTGTTTAAAACCTTCTTGCAGTTTGTTCATTTTTTCGATTACGCCATTAGGGTCCTTAACAAAATACAAATCCTTGAGATAATCCATCTTTTTATATAACACCCATGTGCGCTTTTCATTATCTTGATAAATCAAAGCTTTTAACGGTAGCTCCATGCCGACTTCAGGATTTTCTTGCATTAAAAATGCTGCTTGTTTTGGATTTCCGAATACCATTAAATAAATAGGTTTCAATTCAACACCTGCATTTTTAGCCGCAGTTTTGTGATCAACTATACGCGGATAATACATACCTTGCTCTTCGAGGTAACCTTTGAGTTTTTGATAGGTTATTTTCGGTTCAAAGTCACTTTGAAATAAAACAAATTCAGTTTTGCTGTGATCCGCTTTACGTTCAACACTTTCTTTTTCCGGTTCTTTTGTTGTCTTGGTTTGGTCGTTTTTGCAAGCGGTCATCAAAAGAATGAGGCTTAATATCAAGGCTGTTTTTTTCATGATTGTTTTTTGTTAGTTTAACAATTTTTTGAATACAAAAATAAACAAAAAAATCGGGTTGTCAGCAAGTGTCAAGTTTAAGTACAAGTATCAAGTTGAAAGTTCTTAAAGTTCGTAAAGTTCGTTGTAGAGACCATGCGTATGTCGTAACAATAAAAAACCACGAACCCCTTAGATGCATCATTATTTAACATTTACCGTTTCTTCTTATCCCGTGTCAGCATACGTTTAATCTCATTCAATTTCATTAAAGCTTCAACAGGTGTCAGATTGTCGATATCGGTATCGAGGATTTCTTCTTTGATTTCTTCAAGAAGCGGGTCGTCGAGTTGGAAGAAACTCAACTGCATACCTTTGGTAGATTGATTGAGTTGTTCTTTGACGGTTTCTTTTTCTTTGGAAGCTTCAAGTTCTTTTAAGATTTTTTTGGCTTTGTTGATTACACGTAAAGGCATACCCGCCAATTTAGCAACGTGAATACCAAAACTATGTTCGCTACCACCGGGGACGAGCTTGCGTACAAAAATAATGTTGTTATCTACTTCTTTAATCGATACATTATAATTTTTGATACGCTCAAAAGTTTTGGTCATATCGTTGAGTTCGTGGTAGTGGGTTGCAAAGAGTGTTTTGGGGCGGGCAGGATGTTCGTGCAAATATTCGGCAATCGCCCAAGCTATGGAAATACCGTCATAGGTACTTGTACCACGCCCGATTTCGTCCAGTAAAATCAAACTCCGGTCAGAGAGATTGTTAAGGATACTTGCTGTTTCGTTCATTTCCACCATAAATGTGGATTCGCCCATAGAAATGTTATCCGATGCTCCTACACGGGTGAAAATCTTATCAACGATACCGATACGGGCATTTTTTGCCGGAACAAAACTTCCGATTTGTGCCAAGAGGACAATCAAAGCTGTTTGGCGTAACAAGGCAGATTTTCCTGACATATTCGGACCGGTTATCATTATTATTTGTTGTTTGTCGCGGTCAAGGAAAATATCATTGGGAATATAACTTTCCCCTTCGGGCAGTTGCTGTTCGATCACCGGATGTCGACCGTCTTTGATGTCAATGTCGTAAGTTTGGTCTATTTCGGGTTGGGTATAATTACGGCGTACCGCTAAGCGTGCAAATGACAAATAGGTGTCAATTTCACCAATCAAATGTGCATTGATTTGTATGGCTTTGATATAATCGTGTAGCCACGTAACAAGTTGTTGAAAAATGGACTGTTCGAGTTGTGATATTTTTTCTTCGGCACCGAGAATTTTGGCTTCCAATTCTTTGAGTTCTTCAGTGATATAGCGTTCGGCGGCGGTTAATGTCTGCTTGCGTATCCATTCTTCAGGTACTTTGTCTTTGTACGTATTTCGTACTTCCAAATAGTAACCAAATACATTGTTAAAGCCGATTTTCAATGAATTGATACCGGTACGTTGGATTTCCCGCATAACAATTTGATCCAGTATCTGTTTTGATGAGGATTTGAGTTGTCGCAGTTCGTCCAGTTCGTCAGACACGCCTGATTTAATCACATTGCCTTTTTGCAAATTGACCGGTGCTTCCTCGTTGACGGTCTGTCTTATTTTGTCACGAAGCAATTCCAACGCATTGATTTGTTCGGCTATTTTTTGCAAGGCAGGTTCGTCTTGTTTTGCCAATTGCTCTTTGACCGGTACAATGGCATCGAGTGAACGCAACAACTGAATGATTTCACGCGGATTGACCTTACCGGTTGCCACTTTGGACACCAAGCGTTCGATATCGCCAATTTGTTTTAGCCGTCCGGAAATGTCAGCAGAGAGCTCTTGGCTGTTAACAAATTGCGCAACTATTTGCAGACGTTCATCAATTTTGT
>JALVLX010000242.1 GCA_027032855.1 Flavobacteriales bacterium
CCTTGATCGGTGTTCGGTGTTCAATTTTACAAAAATAATTTATAATATTGCAAATTAAAGTTATACCTAATAAGATATGCGTCGCCGTATAGAGAAACTAAAATCTAACTTCTAATTTCTAATTTGAGTAAGTTAGGATTTTTTTGTATTTTTATCACAAAATTATTTTATGGGAGATATCAAAACTTATTTATCTGAACATCGTCAACGCTTGTTGGACGAATTGTTTAACTTATTACGCATACCTTCAGTTAGTGCCGACCCTGCGTACGTTGCCGATGTAGAAGCAACAGCGGCATTTATCAAAAATGAAATGAAAAAAATAGGTCTGGATAATGTTTCTATTGAAGAAACACCCGGCTATCCGATAGTTTACGGAGAAAAGATTATAGATGCTTCATTGCCAACGGTTCTCATATACGGACATTATGATGTACAACCACCGGACCCATTGGAGTTGTGGGAATCCGATCCGTTTGAACCGGTTATTAAACAAACAGATTTACATCCCGAAGGTGCTATTTTTGCCCGTGGCGCTTCAGATGACAAAGGTCAAATGTACATGCACTTGAAAGCTGTTGAGTATCTTTTAAAAGAAAATAAATTGCCTGTCAATGTAAAGTTTATGATTGAAGGTGAAGAAGAAGTAGGTTCGCCCAGTTTGGCATGGTATGTTGCTCGCAATCATGACAAATTAAAGAATGATGTTATTATTATTTCCGATACCGGTATGGTCGCCAATGATGTGCCGGCTATTACTACCGGATTGCGTGGATTGTCGTATGTTGAAGTAGAAATAACCGGTCCTAATCGTGATTTGCATTCCGGATTATACGGAGGGGCAGTTGCCAATCCTATTAATATTTTAACCAAAATGATTGCCGGTTTGACCGATGAGAAAAACAAAATCACGATCCCCGGGTTTTATGATAAGGTGAGGGAGTTGTCTGAAGAAGAACGGGCAGCTATAGCAAAAACACCTTTTGATTTGGAAGAATATAAAAAAGCATTGGATATCGATGCGGTTTACGGTGAAGAAGGTTATACAACACTCGAGCGCCAAAGTATCCGTCCAAGTTTAGATGTCAATGGTATCTGGGGCGGCTATACCGGTGAAGGTGCTAAGACCATTATACCATCCAAAGCTTATGCCAAAATCAGTATGCGTCTGGTGCCGGACCAAGACCCTGAGGAAGTACCGGGTTTGTTTGAAAAATATTTTATGCAATTAGCTCCCCCCGGAGTCAAAGTCAAAGTTACCAATTTGCATGGTGGTTATCCTTATGTTACGCCTACGGACAGTCCGGGATACAAAGCGGCAGCAAAAGCCATGAAACGTGCTTTTGGCAAAGATCCGTTACCCATTTATTCGGGTGGGAGTATTCCTATTGTGCCGTTATTTGAAAAAGAATTGGGTAGCAAATCTATTTTAATGGGCTTCGGGTTAAATTCGGATGCCATTCATTCGCCTAATGAACACTACGGGGTATTTAATTACTTTAAAGGTATTGAAACAATTTCTTATTTTTATGATTTTTATAAAAAACAAATGATTTAAAAACTATATACTATGGCTATTTTTGACTCTTACGACAACGCGGAGTTTAGAAACAAAATTTCCGTTTTGGCGACTTTGGTCAAGTTATCACTGGTTGATGGTATTTTGGAAGAAAATGAAATGAAAATTATTACGAGAGTTGCCAGAGATTACGGCTTTAATGATAATGATCAGGTTTTATATATCATTAAAAATTATGACAAATACGTTATTGAGCCGGCTTATAATTATGATAAACGCATTGAGGAATTGTATAATCTGACCAAGATTATTTATGCGGACGGACACATTGATGAAAAGGAATTAAAAATCCTGAAAAATGCCATTGTTGCTTTAGGTTTTCCGGCCAAAAATTTGGATGTAATTTTTGAAACTGCAGTTGGTTTGATTGCTGATGATGCAGACTTGGAAAAGTTTAACAAGGGTATCAAAAAAGTGAACAAATTATAAGTCGCTGAGCGATTTTCAGAAACAGATTTGACCAAAATTCCCGGAAAACGCAGTTTTCCGGGAATTTGATATTTGGGAATTAATTGTTGTAATAAAAATATTCAAAATCACGGAGGCTTTTGTAATATTCAATCACGGCTTTGTAGTCGCTGAATTTATCGTCGCCCGTATGTTGTTTTAGTTTTTTGTAAAGTTCTTTGCGCCAAGCTTTTACGGTATTTTCGCTAATTTTGTTTTTCGTGACATATTCAGTACGCGACATACCGTTGGCAATACTTTCCCAGACATCCAAAACTTCTATTTTGTAGATGCCGTATTTTTCTTTGATAAAATCTCTGAAGCTTTCTTTTTTTACATCGGGACCGTATTTTTTGTTTTGTTTAAATAAGGCGGTATTCAATTTGTCAATTTTTTGAAGCGTTTCTTTAAGTTCTTGTTGCTTGACGAGGTATTTTTTATAATATTTAATGGCAAGAAACAAGCCGGAAAGTATCAATGCAATTAAAAAAATGATACTGTAAATTAGTTTTTGTTTTTGCTTTTTTTGGTGAATTACTTCTTGTTGTTCTAAAAGCATACGTTTTCTTAACAACTCTTTTTGGTATTTTGTTTCCGTTCCTGAGAGTGCTTTTAATTTGCGATAATGTATAGAATCGGAATATTTGAGATGTAATTTAAGATTTTTAAAAGCATTTTTCCAATCATTCTTGGCTACATAAATGTCGGATAACAGTTTGTGATACTGACTTTTATATCTTGGTTTGAGTTTTTTCTTGACTTTATCGGACTGTGTCAGTCCGGATAGTAATTTAAAGGCTTCATCATATTTTTCTAAGGCTATGAATATTTTTGATAAAGTTAATTTGCCGGTAATGATTTTGTCGATTATTTCGTGTTTTTTGGCAATTTCAATGGCTTTATTGGCGGTTTCCAGTGCTTTGTCATATTCTTTAATTTTCAAAAAGACTTTTGCCATATTGTTGTAGATACTACTGATAAAAGTATTATTGTTGGTTTTTATAAAGAAATTTAGGGCAATAGAATCGTGATGAAGTGCTTTTTGGGGTTGATTCAGTTTGTCATAAACAACACCAAGCGCATGAAAGTTAGATATATTATATACTTTTAGCTTAATTTTAGCCGAATCTTGCAGGGCTTTTAAAAAATATCTTTCTGCCACTTTATAGTTTCCCATGGCAAAATATTTCCATCCCAAAATATTGTTGAAAAAGCTGATGCGTTCATAATCATGTATTTTATATGCCAGATTTACTGTCTTAATATGGAAAACATCTGCCAAGCTATCCTGATGCATATTCATATAAAGTCGTGCTAAATTTGCATATAAGTTTATTAGAAATTTTTGCATTTTTTTTTGAGATTCTCTATCAATTTTTTCAAAGGCTGATAATGCAGATTTAAAATTTTTGAGAGCCAAATCATATTGATCAATCCTATTGTAAATTCGGCCTTGAAGAAGAGATGAGCGAATAAAGCCTTTAGTATAATTATTTTTTTGACAAGCGGTTTTTAATGTCTCGGTTTCTTCAATAGCATTTTGGAATTCACCTTCTCTAAAATACAATTTAGACTTGAGTAAGCGGGCTTTGAAATGAAGTTCCGTAAGCGTTTTATTGTTTTGGGTGAGGCTTATGGCCTTGTCAATATATTGGTGTTTGGTTTTAGCTTTGCACTTACATCTATACAATGTTTTGGCCAAACTGTCAAATAATTTTTCTTTTTGCAGTTTGTTTTGCGCCAATTCTATTTTTTTCAGATAGTTAGAAATTTTCTCTTCTTGTGCATTTGAGAGAAAATTAAAGAATATGGCAGTAACCAAAATCCAAAATCTATAGGGCATAAAGTGTTGTTAAATTGAGCAATCAAATTTAACAATAAACGATGAAATTTAAAAGAGATTAAGATTTCTTTTTTATAAATTTTTTTGGATGGAGCAGGTTTTTATTGAGTTTAATTTTATCCGTTTTAGTTTTTTCTTTAGGTACCAATTTTTCCAAGCTATCAGCTTTTTTTTTAAATTCGTCATAAATTTCAGCATATATTTTTGCCAGTTCGCCGGGGTGGTTGCTGTAGTAATCGGTAGTTTTTTTAAGAGATAGGCTATCAACATTATATTTTTTATATACCGACCAGATTATACTATTGTCCAACGAATTTTTTTTAGGATATTTCTCTTTTACCAAATCGGCCAAAATCAATTCTTTTAATACCTGCTTGTATGTTTGTCTTGGGATCAGATTTTCGGGCTTTTTTTGACAAGCCGAAAAGAGTAAAATGCTCAAAAAAATAAAAATTAGTTTTTTCATTGTCAGATGTTTTTGCTAAAACGCATTTTTAATACACCCCAAATGGCTTCAGAAATTATGCCACCATGCATTTTTGATTTACCTTTAATTCTATCGGTAAAAATAATGGGAATTTCTTTAATTTTGAAACCTTTTTTCCATGCTTTATATTTCATTTCTATTTGAAAAGCATAGCCTACAAATTCAATCTTATCAAAATTAAAGCTTTGTAAAACATCTTTTTTGTAACCAACAAAGCCGGCTGTTGTATCTTTAACGGGCATTCCGGTAATCATTCTGACATAAATTGAAGCAAAATAGGACAAAAGAATACGCTTTAAATCCCAATTGACCACATTGATACGCCCTTTCAAATAGCGCGACCCTACACTTACGTCAGCTTTATTGTTTTCCAATACGGTCAACAAATCAACCAGTTTGTGAGGGGGGTGTGAAAAATCTGCGTCCATTTCAAAAATATAATCGTAATGATGTTGTAACGCCCACTTAAAACCATCAATATAGGCTTTGCCTAAGCCTTCTTTAACCGGACGGTTGAGCAAAAACAAACGCTTTGGGTATTTTTCGTCTATCAATTTTTGAACGATGACTGCTGTTTTGTCCGGAGAATTGTCATCTACAACGAGAATGTCAAATTCTTTTTCCAAATGAAAAACACGGTCAATAATTCCTTCAATATTGTCCTTTTCATTATAGGTGGGGATAATTACAAGTGCCTTTTGATTGGTCATAGGTTATAATTATGTTGAAAGTTTAAAGTAGAAAGTAGAAAGAAACTTATTTGATTTTTATTTCTACTAACTATTTAATATGCTTTTTTATCGCCTCTGAAAATATTAAAAATTGTAAACAAAATAATCTTTATATCAAGCCACAACGACCAATTTTCAATATAAAACAGGTCATATTTTAGCCGGTTGATAATATCCTCATCTGTTTTGACTTCGCCACGATAGCCTTTTACTTGCGCCAGTCCGGTTATACCGGGTTTGATATAGTGCCGCCCCATGAATTTGTCAATTTTTTTTAAGAAACGTTCATTTTCATTGACCATGTGTGGACGTGGTCCAACCACAGACATTTCTCCTTTAAAAACATTGATAAATTGTGGTAGTTCGTCAATGCTGGTTTTTCTGATGATTTTTCCTATTTTGGTAATTCTGTTATCGTTTTCGCTTACCTGTTTAATATCAGCCATGTCATTGGGGCGCATGGAACGAAATTTATAGCAGTAAAAAGGTTCGTAATTGATACCGTTTCGTTTTTGTTTAAAAAACACGTTGCCTTTAGATTCAAATTTTATTAAAAGACCAATGATTGGTGTAAGCCACGACAAAACACAAACAATAATACAGCTGGAAAAAAATATATCAAAAACCCGTTTGATGACTTGGTTAACAGGTTTGTCAAGCGGTGATTTGTTGAGCGAAAGTACAGGAAAATAATCAAAATAATCTACTTTTAATTGTTTTCCGAGAACCTCTTTGTTGTCAGGAATAAATTTGACTGACATAAAATGATTGTCGGCATAAGTGATGATTTCTTTAATTTGCTCGTTGGAACATTCTTTTAACGAACAAAAAATAACATCAACGGGATTTCTTTCCAGATACGCTTTTAAGTCTTGGTATTTACCTTCAATTTTCGGGTTGTCGCCTTCACCAAAAAAACTGTCAAATTTGTAACCGTAATCTACCCGGGTAGTTAAAATTTCTTTGAATTTTATGGTTTCATCATTGTAGCCGACTATCAAAAAAGTACGATTATTACCACCTTTTGCACGATAAAATTTTAGTAAAACATAGATTAAAAACTTAAAAGCAAAGGATAAAACGTTGAGTGTCAGTAAAAACTTGAGCAAAAAGCGATGTGACGGATTGATGGTAAGGAAATGAAAAAGAGTAACGACCGATAAATCAAAAACAAGCACTTGCTTTATGGTTTTACTGATAATTTCTGCCGGCTTGGTGTTCCTGTAAATTTCATAAAATTTGGTAAAATAACTGATGACAAACCAAATGATATCAAGCGTCACAAAGAACAGTAGCGGTTGTTGGAAATGAAAATTACCGACAAACCAAAATATCAGCAAACTATCTAACAAATAAATAATTGGCAAGATTAAAAAGGAATATCTATGTGTTTTCTTTTTGATCATTTTTTAATGTACTTGTCAAAATTTTTATATTGCGTTTCGTACAGTTCTTTATCAGGTAACGACTTAAAATATTCAAAAGTGCGTTTCATACCGGTTTTTCTATCCACTTTTGGTTCCCAATTCAAGAGATTTTTAGCTTTTGTAATATCCGGACAGCGTTGCAAAGGGTCGTTAACAGGCAAATCTTTATAAACTATTTTTGATTTACCATTGGTCAATTCAATGATTTCTTTGGCAAAATCCAAAATGCTGATTTCTTCCGGATTCCCGATGTTGACCGGCAAATGATAGTCAGAAAACAGGAGCTTAAAAATACCTTCAATTTGATCATCTATGTAACAAAAAGAGCGTGTTTGACTACCGTCACCAAAAACAGTCAGGTTTTCGCCCCTTAAAATTTGCCCCATAAAAGCCGGGATCACCCTGCCGTCGTTGAGTCGCATGCGTGGTCCGTAAGTGTTAAAAATACGGACAATACGGGTCTCAACACCATGAAAATTGTGATATGCCATGGTCATGGCTTCTTGAAAGCGTTTGGCTTCGTCATAAACTCCGCGAGGACCAATCGGATTGACATTGCCAAAATACTCTTCGTTTTGTGGGTGTACAAGCGGATCGCCGTAAACTTCGGAAGTGGAAGCAATCAGAACACGGGCTT
>JALVLX010000243.1 GCA_027032855.1 Flavobacteriales bacterium
TAATGGCATATGATGCCGCTTTATTCCAAAAATTTTTTCAGCCAGATGCACTGCCGTCCGAAGCCGTTTTAAAATATATCAGCAACGATTTGCCCGCACCTTTTATCATCTATCCTATCAAAAAATATGATTTTGTACGACAAAACGATAGCATTTCATTGATTTTTACGCTGATAGGCGATTACGTACAATATGAAAAAACGGTATTTGAAATTTTTGACCAAATACAACATTCCGGACTCAATCACGGCAAATTGCCCGTTGCAAATTTACAATTTGAACAAATTATTATCTACCACAAAGAAATTATTGATTTTAACTATTTTAAACCACCGACTCAAAAAGTTAGCAATCTGACCTTGCAGTTTAAAACCCCCGTAGCCCTGAACAGCAAAAAACAACTTATAGCCGATTTCGAATTTCAACGCCTGTTTCAATATGTATATCGCCGGCTTTTTGTATTAGACCAATTATACGGTAGCGGCAACATACCCGAAGAACCGGCTATCGATTTCAAAAAATTACATATCGTACCGGTTGATATACAATTAAAACGACAAAGCATTTTTCGTTCACCCACCCGTAGCGAAAAATACCCGATGACCGGTTGGAAAGGCAAAATCACGTATGCCGGCAATCTCAATCCGGTAATACCCTATTTACAAATGGGCGAATTTTTGCATATCGGCAACAAAACCGTATTCGGATTGGGCAAGTATAAATTGGTTTATAAGTAATAAAAGAGTTTTGAATATTAAATTAAGTAAATATGTTTAGTTACAATGATTTACATGCTGCATGGCAAATGATTAAAAGCAAACAATCAGCAGGAGGCGTTGATAAACGTTCCGTCAAAGACTTTGCCAAAAATGAAACGGAAAATCTACAACGTATCGAACGCAAATTAATAGACAAAACCTTTTTACCCGAAGCATATTTGCAAATCAAAGTCAAAAAAAATAAGACGGAAAAGCGAACTCTCGGTATGGCAACCATTAATGACAAAATTGTGCAAACCGCTATCAAAAATATGATAGAATCCCGTCTTGAAACCGGTTTTTTAAATTCCAGTTATGCTTATCGCGAAGGACGAAGTGCCCGCAAAGCCGTTAATAAAGTCCGACACTATATCCAAACCGAAAAAAATTATTGGTTGGCAAAATGTGATATTGACAATTTCTTTGACAATATTGACCACCAACGACTTAAAAAGCAACTTGCACCATATGTATCTGACAATTATTTGCTTGAACTGATTTTCAGTTTTATCAAAATGGGTTACGTAACCGGTAATAATAAATGGATCGAACGACAAAAAGGCGTACCACAAGGTGCTGTACTGTCCCCTTTACTGGCAAACCTGTATCTATCGCCACTTGACCAACGCATGAAAGATCTTGGTATTGCCTACGTACGCTATGCCGATGACTTTGTAATCTTGACTCAAACACAAAAAAAAGCAGAAGACATTTTACAATCAACCGTTCAGTATATCGAAAACCGGTTAAAATTACAACTCAACCCCGGTGCTTTTGTCAAACATACCCAATACGGATTCAAATTTCTCGGCGTATGGATCACCGATAAAGATATCACGCTCTCAAGTCGTAAAATAGAAAAAATCAAAACTAAAATCAAATCGGCATTCAAACATCAAAATTTTCCAAAAAAATACATCGAAGCTACAAGGGGCATCAATAATTATTACGCTCGACTGGTACCGCAACACATTCTCTATTCCGTTGATGAATACATTATGCGTTTATGGACAAACAAGCTTTTGAATAACAAAGAACTCATAAGAAAAAAACACCTAAAAAATGCCCTAAAAGACCTGTATTTCATTACAGATATTTACAGCCAAAACCAAAGTTTTCATATTGAAAATATTGTAAATAAGGTTTACGAACAAAAAAATGCCAAAAAAATTACCAGTGCAGAACAAGCCGTCAAACAACGACGTAAAATATATGAACAAAAAGCAACCGCCAACACTCATCTGCATATAGACGGTTACGGTATTTCCCTTGGTATTACCAAAAATCATGTCAGTATCAAAGAACATGGTAAAAAAATTCGTAAATTTCCGGTAATTAATCTTAAACAAATTACCATTGCTTCTAATGCAACATCCGTATCGACTAAACTGATTAAATACTGTGCCGACCATAACATTGCAGTTGATTTTGTCAACAAACGCGGGATGGCTTATGCCAAAATCTATCATTATCAAAGCACGCATGATCGTTTATGGATTAAACAGATGAAACATTCATCAGATGAATCAGCATTTGAAATAGCACGGCTTTTCGTCATGGCAAAAATCAATAATCAACTCAAATTAATCAAATACTTTTCAAAATATGCCCGTCAAACAGAAAATGATGTAGCCACACAATTACCCATAATCATTA
>JALVLX010000244.1 GCA_027032855.1 Flavobacteriales bacterium
GTTTTGGTATTTGAATATTGAAGTAATTAAGAAATAATAAATTTTCACTTAGTTTGTTACTTAGATTTTTGCCAAAGCTTGTTCTAAATCAGCAATGATGTCGTCAACATCTTCAATACCAACAGCAAATCGTACTAATTCATCAGTAATACCGGCTTCTTCACGTGCCTCTTTGCTCATGGCGGCATGGGTCATAGACGCAGGGTGTTGAATCAATGTCTCTACACCACCTAATGAAACAGCTAATAAAGCCAATTTGACGTTATCCATTAAAACTTTCCCTGCTTCAAAACCACCTTTTACGCCAAAACTGATCATAGCCCCGGGTAATTTCATTTGTTTTTTAGCCAATTCGTATTGCGGGTAAGATTTTAGTCCGGGATATTTAATCCAAGCAATTTTTGGGTGGTTTTCTAAGTATTCGGCTATTTTCATAGCGTTTTCACTAGCGCGTTCAACACGAAGAGAAAGTGTTTTGACCCCGCGAATAACCATATATGCTTGATGAGGATCCATATTGGCACCAAAGTAAGCCATGGCTTTACGTAATTTTGCATAAACTTCAGGGTCTTTAGCAATCAAAGCGCCACCTACGATATCCGCATGGCCGTTAATAAATTTGGTTAACGAGTGCAATACGATATCAGCACCCAAATCCAAAGGTTTTTGAAGATAAGGGCTTGAGAATGTATTATCAACTCCCATTAAAATACCGTTTTTGTGTGCCAAGTCCGAAACTGCTTTGATGTCGGTCAAAACCATGGTGGGATTGGTAGGCGATTCAACATAAATCAATTTGGTATTGGGTTTGATGGCTGCTTCAATATCTTCAATCTTGGCGGTATCAACAAAGGTTGATTCCACACCAAAATCTTTAAAGAAACTTTCCATGATGGCTCTTGAAGGACCGTACATGGATTCGGAGCCAATCATGTGATCACCGGCTTTTAAAGTAGCTGCGTATAAGGCACTTACCGCTCCCATTCCCGAAGCAAAGACAACGCCTTTGTAGCCGTTTTCCAAAGAGGCAAGTTTGTCTTCCAATGCGCTGATAGTCGGGTTACCGATACGGGTATAAATATAGCCTTGCTCTTTGCCGGCAAAGCGTGCAGCACCCTGGTCGGCATTTTTAAAAGCAAAAGTTGATGTTTGATAAATAGGGGTTACAGCCGAACCGAATGCATCATCAAAATCGCCGGAGTGAACCAGTTTGGTGTCAAAACCTTTATTTTTTGTATCCATAATTTGTTATTTTGATTAAAGCATCAAAATTACAGACTATTTTTGGAAAATGCTAATTGATTTTCTTATTAAAAACCGTAGCGCTGGCTTGTGCCGTTGGTAGGATAAAAATATCTGCGATGTTGACATGTGGCGGGCGGGTGGCCATAAACAATACAGATTCTGCTATGTCGTTGGCTGTCAACGGTTCATAGCCGGCATAAACTTTTTTGTTGGCATCTTTATCTTTGAGCCGGACAATAGAAAATTCGGTTTCGACAGCTCCGGGTGACACACTCCCGACTTTTATGTTGTAAGGATTAAAATCGATTCGCATGGCTTTGGTCAATGCTTCAACGGCATGTTTGGTGGCACAGTAAACCGAACCTTTGCCGTAAGCTTCCTTGCCGGCAATGGAACTGACATTTATTATTTGTCCGGATTTCCGGTCAACCATTTGTTGCGATACTATCTTGGTGATATACAGCAAGCCTTTGATATTGGTATCAATCATTTGTTCCCAATCATCAATTAAATTTTCGTGAAGCGGTTCCAATCCGGCTGCTAAACCGGCGTTATTAATCAGTAAATCAATTTGTTGCCATTCTTCAGGTAAGCTATTTATGGCTTTTTGAACTTGTTTGTTATCTCTAATGTCAAAATTTAACGGATAGGCATTATTGTCTAATTCATCGGCTAGTTGTTTCAAGCGGTCTTGGCGTCTACCGGTTACGATAACTTTAAAGCCGTTTTGTGATAATAGTAATGCCATAGCTTTGCCAATTCCTGAGGTGGCACCGGTTACAAGAGCTGTTTTTGTCATTTTTTATGACAAAATTAAACATTTCAAGTCAAAAAATTATTTTTGAGGTGGAAAATTTTCTAAAAGTTTGTAAATAGCTATTTCGAATTTTTTATAATCATTGCCTTTTAAATTGATATCCCGACTGCCTGACCAAATAACTTTTTTCTGTTTCAAATCAACAATATCAATGTAGAGTCTTCCTTCTTTTGATTTTTCAACCCGTACGTGTCTATGATATGGCGAATAGTAATATGGATAAACATCAACTCTTTCATGTAACTTTGTGTAAATATTGACAATCAAATCCGGATGACTGGATTTGGTAAAGCCTTTTTGAAGTAAGGCTTCAGAAAGGGTTTTTACAACAAAACGTTTCTTTTTGATTGGT
>JALVLX010000245.1 GCA_027032855.1 Flavobacteriales bacterium
GATTTAAAAAACAAGCTATCAACAGTATTTACTTTTTGTTGAGCATCGAGACGATAGTTGAATTTAATACGTTGAAAAACATTCTTTTTCATGCCGTTTTTGTTAGCAAAAGGATAAATCTCACTAATATTAAAATTGATATGTGGCAAAGTCATCGTAATCTTCCCGCTACTGACATTTTGATTGTGGTTCAGGTTGACAGAAAAATTCATTTTACTTGTCAGACGCTGTTGGTAAGAAATAGATGAACCGAATTCGTTGTTCAATCTGTTGTTAGTGTTCACAACATCGTTATAGTTGTATGAGTCTTGGTAATATTTTTGACTTCCCAAATCAACTTTTGCCGTAAAACTACTCAAAGGGCTACTTTTAGCATCGTTTCGGTGTGTCCAATTGATACGCCAATTGGAATTTTGAACATATTCAGTGATATCGGATTCTATGTTGTTGTTGTATTTGAACCCAAAGTTTCCTGAAAATCTATAACGTTTAACGTAGCGTGAATTCAGTTGCAATCCGTATGATCCGTTTGTGTAAATATCACCGGTTGCTGATAAATCCATGTAGGGGTTGATAGCCCAATAAAAACCACCGCCTGTTAGTGCATAACCAAGGCGGGTATCGGCAAAAGTAGGCATTAAAAATCCGGAAGTACGGGTTTCGGTAAGCGGAAAAAATCCAAAAGGTATCATCAAAGGTGTTGCGACATCTTCAATCCACATTTGAGTTGCGCCGATAATAATTTTCTTGCCCGGAACAATTTTTCCTTTTTTGGAGAGGAAATAATATTCGGGGTGTTCCCTGTCTGTAGAAGTGGTAATCTTGATATTTTTAACAAAAATAACGCTATCATTAAACTTTTTGGTCACGGCACTGTGCAGGCTGAATTCACCTTCTTTGGTATAAGTGTTCCAGACCAAAGCTTTTTTTGTTTCAAAATTAAAACGAATACTGTCGTTTTCCGTTTCGGTATTACCTTGTTTGAAAATTGGACGTTGTGTAAGATGCCCCAGCGAATCCGGTATGCGTCCTGCATAGACTTCGTTTTTTTCGTAATCTACGTAGATCACACCGGCGGTCAAATCAATGTCTTGATATTTAATGTGCGCTTTGTTGTAGAGTTTTATGTATTTTTTTTTCTGATTGATTTCCGTATAATCTTCAGCGTAGTGATGTAGTTGTTCTTTTAATGTGCTGGGAATTATAGTGTCATTTTTAACAATAGAACTGTCTTTTTTCTTGATGATGGAATCTTTTGGTTTGGGGATAGCAGAAGTCTTGACCTTATTATTAAGATTTTGAATTTTTATTAAATTATTGTCTAATTGGGCAAAAATATGGTTTGAAAATAAAAAAAACAGCAACAAAAATAATTTTGGATATGTTTTGGTAAACAATTTGCTTATGTTATTTTTGTAAACTGTCATATTTAAGTTCAATTTGCTTAGGCAAAAATAATTCTTTTGGTTTAGATATGATGATAAAACATAAAAAACTATGTTAATTACCATAAAAAAAATACTATTAATTTTTTTCACAGCAATAATCATGCTAATTCCGAACTTTTACGGCTTTGCACAGCAAAAAAAATTTAAAGTTGTGATTGATGCCGGTCACGGCGGGCACGATACCGGCACACGCGGTACGGGAAGTATGCGGAAAAGTGAGAAGGATGTGGCGCTGGCTGTTGCCAAATTGGTAGCCAAGAAATTGAAAGCGTATAAAGATATTAAGCCTATTTTGACAAGAAATAAAGATGTATTTTTAGAGTTGTACCAACGGGCTGAAATAGCCAATAGAAACAAAGCGGATTTGTTTATTTCAATTCATTGCAATGCCAATAAAAACAATAAGGCATCGGGTTCAGAAACTTTTGTTTTGGGGGTACATCGTAATAAGGATAATTTGGAAGTAGCCAAACGTGAGAATGCCGTTATAGAATTGGAAGCTGACAACAAATTACATTATAAAGGTTTTGATCCTAAACACCCTGAAACTTTTATTGGTTTGACTTTGATGCAAGAAGAATTTTTGGATCAAAGTATTATGCTGGCATCGTTGATTCAAGAAGAATACAAAAAGAATATAAAAAACAGTAAGGATCGTAGTGTGCAACAAGCCGGTTTTGCGGTGTTGAGATTGACTTATATGCCAAGTGTTTTGACTGAAATTGGTTTTTTGACTAATCCCAAGCAAGAAAAATTCTTGCATTCCAAAGCCGGTCAAAATAAAATTGCAACCTCAATTGTGAATGCTATCCTTAAGTATAAAAAATATATCAACTACAATACGCCGAGTTTGAATGGTAACGGCAAAAATAATACTGAATTGACAGGAGTAACGCAAAATACCGGTTCTCAAAAAAAAGAGAAAAAAGATATCGTACAACATACAACAGGTAAAAAAGCAAAGTACACGGTTAAAAAGAATAATAATCAGGTAACCAAAACCAAATCCGGAGCAAGTGTCTATAAAAATGTAATTTTTAAAGTGCAACTTTTGGCTTCATCAAAAAAAATAGCTTTGACACCTGAAAATTTTCGCGGATTAAAAGATTTGAGTATGGAAAAAGAAGGTGATTTGTATAAATATTTTGCCGGACATACTTCTGATTTTGAAAAAATTCTTGATGTAAAAGGTGAAGCACGTTACAAATCATACAAACAAGCTTTTATTGTGGCTTATGTAAACGGCAAGCGTGTACCGTTATCAAAAGTTTTGCAAAATAATAATTAGTAACAAGTAGCAAGTTATGTGAGGAATGAAGAGTGAGTAAAAATATTCAAATAATAAAAAAATCCTCAATTCCTCGATTTACAACATGAAATTATTGTATATAACTGAAAACAAGCAATTAAAAACATAATATTCTATGAAGCGGCGCTTCGGTACATTCCGTCACGACAGAAATCGTGTTGGAACACTCAGCGACTTTGTTCCTCAATTTAAAAGCAGTAATATAGTATGAAACAATAAACAATCATCAAAGAACAAAGTTTTCTATGAAACGAAACTTTCAACTATTAACTCAATATTCATTAAATTTGCAAAAAATCTATATACAAATCAGATGAAAATTAAAAGAGAACATAAGACTGCATTGATAATACTGATTGCATTGTCTTTATCTATTTGGGGTTTCAATTACTTGAAAGGCAAGGATATTTTTAAATCTTATGATACCTATTACACTGTTTTGGACAATGTAGAAGGTGTTGTACAATCAACTCCCGTTACATTAAAAGGTATCCAAATAGGCACGGTAAAGCAGTTG
Source organism: Flavobacteriales bacterium (assembly GCA_027032855.1). GTDB lineage: Bacteria > Bacteroidota > Bacteroidia > Flavobacteriales > Flavobacteriaceae > WGBX01. Next base: position 3,275 of record JALVLX010000245.1, read on the forward strand.
AAATTTTATAACGGTATAGAACAAACGATGTTGGTGCTGAATATTAACAACCGGTATCATTTTGCCAAGGATAGCAAAGTGAAAATTTACGGTGGTAATATCATGGGAGGCAAAAGTGTTGCTGTAATTCCCGGAAAGGCAAGTGTGATGGCTAAGGACGGTGATACTTTATCTGTGATGAAAATGCCCGGTATGTTCGATTTGGTCAATGATAGGATTACACCAATTCAAGTAAAATTGGAACGTATTTTAACAGCAACAGATACTTTGTTGTGGGGGATAAATAATGTTTTGAACCTAAAAACTCAAAAAGCGCTTTCTTCCGCTATTGAAAATATGGCTGTTGTGATGAATCAATTGAAATATACAACAGAAAAATTAAATGGTTTTATGGTTCAAAACCAAGAACATCTAAACAATTCATTGGCCAATATTGATAAAATGACCGAAAATTTTGCGCAACTGAGTGATTCGCTTCAACAGATTAATTTGCAAAAAACGATTGATAAAATCAATCAAACCGTGGCGAAGATGAATGAGAGTTTAGACAAGATAAACAAAGGGCAAGGCACCATGGCAAAATTGATGAATGATAAAAAACTCTACGATAATCTTGAACGCAGTTCAAAAGAGTTGGAACGCCTTCTTAAAGATTTACGTGAACACCCTAAACGTTACGTGCATTTTTCTATTTGGGGTAAGAAAGATAAGTAGCAAGTGGCAAGTATCAAGTAGCTAGTGTAATTATTATACCGAACGAATGAGGAGCGAGTGAGAGTCTGTCCCGTGCTGGTAGTAAGTGGAAGAAATCTATATTTTTGTGAAAAAGATTTATAAAATTTATCTAAAAGAACAATTAATTGGAACATCCATTTTAGAAAGTTATGATGTACCGATGGGGGTTGTTTTCGGAAAAATCAATTTTATAAAAGATTACGGTTACTCCCAAATTAAAAATTACTGTAAAGAAAATAGTATTGAACTAGCAATGGATTTTCCAAAAGATAAGATGGTTTCTACAACGACCATAAACGAATTAAAAATTATTGGTGAAAATGGTGTTGAAATCAAAGGCATTGGAAATCAAATATCCGGAATGGATACTGAAGGTTATGAAATCTCAATTTTTGGCATTCCATACTCATCGTATAAGGAAGAATTTTCTCATCATATCAAAGCTTATGAAGAGAGATATGATTTATAAGTAATGTTAATTTTTATTTTCTTCATTATTAGTATCAGGTTTATTATTTAAAGTTTGTACGGCAAGAATTTTATTTTGTTTGTCAAAAATAATTCTGACCATTTCGTTAGGAGGGTTGGAGTTGTTATCCGTAAATTTGTACAAAAGCATGGTAAAGATATTTCCGTCAAGCGTCATTTTAATACCACTATAGTACAATTCTATTTTTCTGGTAAAGTCTATACTATTAATGAGTGATGTAAATTGTTCATCAGTTACTTTATCTTTAATGGCATCCGGTAAAAAAGATCTTGCCTTATCCAAATCTTTCGTTTCCAAAGCTTTATAAAAGTCAGTAACAATGCTATCTAATTTTGCAAGTTTTTCTTGTGATATCTTAGGGGACGGTTGTTGATTTTTTATTGAAAGGTTTCTGATATATAGTCGCATTCTGTGAATTGGACTTATGGTCATGCCACCTTTTTTTTCGTAGTAGTTAGAAATGGTTATGTAGAGTTCAATCTCAGTACTGTCATTTGGTTGCCAAACGGCATTTTCTTCAAAGAATAATTTTTGTTTATATTGTGCCAAGTTGCTATAATTTTTCTTTAAACTTTTAGGCTTGCCATACTTTTCGGTAATTAAATTTTTAATCTTTTGGTATTTACGAATAAAAGCTTTTCCGAATCTTACCGGTTTTTTTATTATTCTCTTTTTTTCAAAATTTGCGACATCCCATTCGTAAAGAATGTATGACAATATTGAATCCTTTTTTGTGAAAAAATAATAGACGTATAGATCGGGAATCTTTTTTTCTTTTCTCAAAAATTTGAAGGGTTGCGCTTCTCCTTTAAAGGAAACATAAGTTGTGGTTAATGGCGTTTCTTTACTGCCCAACTCTTTTTCCTTCTTGATACAATCTTTTAGAGAAATTTTGTGAATATCAAAATCAAATTCTTGTGCCTGTAAAGGATTGGAAATGAAAAGTAAAATGATGATTAATGTTTTTAAGGCGTTTTTATTCATTAGAGTTTTGTTTTAATTGTTTTTATCTTTTAAAATCAATTCCGTCAGATATTTATATAAGTCTAATTTTGGGTTTTGTTTTAAAAATTCCAAATGTTTGTTAATAGTTTCCATATCACCGCGGTTGGCAGGTCCGGTTTGGGCATGTGCAGGTGGTAAACTTTGTACTTTTTGGGCGGTTTCCATAATCAAGGGTTTGATTAAGTCAAAGGACAAATCATTCCCTTGCAAAATATCTGCTGCTTGCCGGTACATATAATTGACAAAATTAGCAGCAAAAACCCCGGCTATGTGCAGTGCTTTACGTTGGTTGGAATTAACAATTTGTACTGTATTTGAAAGCATATCAGCTAAAGTTTTAAGCATATGCAAATCTTCATCGTTTTCCGCTTCAATCAGTATGGGAATAGTTGAAAAATCTATATCCGGTTTGTCTTTTGAAAAGGTTTGAAACGGATAAAAGACCCCTTTTCTATTGGTTTGTAAGGCATTCATGGGTGTGCTGCCGGAGGTGTGTACGGTCAAAGTCTTAAAATCTTTGAGTTTTTTTGAGAATGGCTTAATGACATCATCTTTTAAAGCAAGTATGAATAAATCCGCCGGCTTAATTTGCGACAAGTCGTCAATGATTTCGGTTTGTTCTTCAAAAGTTTTGATTGCTGAAATATGCCTATTGTAGATTTGTTGTAAGCGGATGTCAGGTAATTTGAGTAAGTTTTTAGCCAAATGAGTTGCGACGTTGCCACCGCCAAAAAGCGTGATATGTATAGATTGCTTAGCCATGTACCAAAGCGTTTTTGCCTAAAGAGTTGATAAGTTCCGCTTCGTAAGTGAGCAGATCATCCCAAATTTGGTCTATGTGTTCCTTGCCGCCAAATTTGCGGGCATAGTCTAGAAAAACTCTGTAATGCCGTGCTTCACTGACAAACAGGTCTTCATAGAAGCCGGCTAATTCGGGATATGTTTCTTTGATAACCGGTATCAACACGCTAAAACGTTCGCAACTACGTGCTTCCATCAATGAAGATAGCATTAATTTTTGTAAAAATTTTTCTTCGCGCTCCTTAGTTTTTGGAAAAAATTTGCGTAACTGCATGGCATAGGTGTTTTGCGACTCTTGTCCCAATTCCAGACGTAATTTTTGCATACGTTCATAAACCATTTCAAAATGTTGCATTTCTTCAATAGCCAGTGCCGACATGGTATTGACAAATTCCACATCATTAGGTCGGTGATTGATAACCGCCATGGCTGATTGTGCCGCTTTCATTTCGTTGTAAGCATGGTCGGTTAAAAAAGTTTCTAAGTCTTGTACAACAATTTTAGCCCAGCTTTCGGGTGTTTCTGCTTTTAAACCTAACATAAATTCTCAGAAATTTTGTTCAAGTTCAAAATTAGCATTTTTTTTGCCATTGATAGCTATGATACTATAAAAATTGATTATTTAATCATGAGGTTAATTTCGTGATACAGTTTATCAGCAAATTTTTCAGCGCCTTTTACACTCAAATGTACTTTGTCGTTCAAATCGGTTTCCGATGTCAGTTTTTCGCCTTCAATCAAATAGATATTTTGGTCGCCTTTTTCTTGTCTTTCTTTGATTATAT
>JALVLX010000246.1 GCA_027032855.1 Flavobacteriales bacterium
AAAAATCCTGCTGTAACCGGCAGGATTTTTTTTAGAATTTTATCTATAATGATAATATTAAGGTTGTGCAGGACGAACCAATAAATATACATTATCAAATTTAATTTGATTACTATTAATATTTTTGGTACTTAAAATCAGATTCCACATATCTGTACCGGCACTCCACGATTTCCATTCACTGTAATACATACGAGTTCCACCAAGATTTTCGTAAGTCCACGTGGTATTACCACTTCCACCAGCTTGTGTAATCGGGTATTCATTAACACCGGACTTTTTAGCATGTAATTTAAACTTATGATCACTATTTTGTCCGTCTCTTGCAGTAACTCTAATCACCAATTTTACTTCAACATTACCCAATTTATTAAAAATAGTAGGATCAAAAACAGAACCTATGTGATCCTCATCTTGAAAACTATCGTTTGTTCTAGTTACTTCTTGTGCCACCAAAAGAGGAATAGTTGTTACATAGTTACGTGCGGTTACATCTCCTTTAAAGACACCAGCCATGGCGCCCGCATCATTAGGGTCAACTTCGGCATATACGGCGATGTGTTGTCCGGTACCACCTGCCGCAACTTTATTTATAGAAGCTATATGTGTACCATCACCGGTACTCATAACATTATTAACACTACCGTAACGGCTACCGTTACCGGAACCTACGATAATATTTTCCGTACCTACATGGTTTCCCGTACCACCGTTTATACTTGACATACCGATTACATTTGATACCCCAATGTGTTCTCCGTTTCCGGTACTTATTATCGAATTAATCATCCCGTAATGTTTTCCGTCACCGTCACCACCTATAGTAGTCATTTCACCAATTCTTTTTGCATTACTGTCATTGGTAACAGGCGTAATAATCGTAGGATCGTTCGGACTAACTATTAAGCCAATATAATTTACCACACCTGCATGTTCACCGTCACCGGTATCGGTCAAATTATTAACAACACCAAAATGACGACCGGAAGTTGCAGTGTTTTCATCCATCAAATAATCATGCCCCAACACATTGGTTACACCTACATGAACACCATCACCTGTTGAAGCAATTGTATTGACTTCACCCAGATGAATACCGGCTCCGTCCCCCATAATCGTATTTACACTTCCAATACGTTTTGCGGCACTGTCACCGGAAATTTTTTCATAAGTATTGTTATCCGTATTAATTTTAATTCCCATTAAATTTGCAGTACCTACATGAGCTGAAGCACTTTTGGTGTAAATCTCATTTACAACACCGAAATGCCTACCGCTCCCGGTATTCCAAATTCTGTTAAAAGCACCGAATTGCTGTCCGTTACCGGAGCTTGAATTCAAAATAAAATTACCAATATGAAAACCGTCTCCGGAACCATACTCCCAGCCATAAAACAAATAATGATTTCCGCTGCTGGAACCTCCTACAAAATTATAACTAGCATATCTATCACCGGTATCGCCACCGTCAAGATATGCACTCAAACCAATATGCGTCCCTGCATTAGCACCGGTTACATAAGTAGATATACCATATTCGGGCTTATCTATACCGTCTTGTCCGATAACAGCAGTTTCTATACCTGCTAAAGCTGCACCCACGGCATTACCGGGGTCACCACCTGTTGTTACATAAAGTCCTTCTTTACCTTTGGTAGTAATCGGTGTACCGTCAACATCGATGGACGCACCTAACTTCAAAGGTTCATTACCGGTATTTTCCAATTTGGCATTAAACAAGGTTGCAGCATTCGAACTGTATAAATCCAAAGGTGAAGTTCCCGTATTTTTACCAATGGCAACTTTTCCCAAATGAAACATATCGTCATTTACATCTGTCGGCGCTTCGTCTGTTGTACCTACTTTTATCCAATCTTTATCGTCGCTCATAGCTGCCGAGCCGACCGCTACCCATACCGTTCCATCCCAAAACCAAAAAGAATCGGTATCGGTATCATATACCGTTAAACCTTCTTCTGTTGTCGATAATGACATAGCTGTTCTTGCAACTGTTGTCATTCGAGGTATCAATACACCTTTGTTTGATGCGCTTACATCAAGCATAGCATTTTGATTGGGCGCACTGCCCGTATTGTTAATAGCGACCTGTGCGTCAATCATCAAAGTACCTGCTAGTAAAATTACAAAAAATAAAATAATTGTTTTCATGATATGAATTTATATTTTTTAGGTTAATAATATAGTTAAATTAAATTTAAAAAAACAAGCAAAGATATAATTTATTATTTATATAACAAAATTAATTCGTATTATTAATAATAATAAATTCCGAACGTCTGTTTTGACGGTGTTCCATTTCCGTACATTTAACACCGTCTTTACAACGATTTACCAATTGGGTTTCACCGTAACCTTTTGCCGTAATACGTGATGGATCTATACCGCTA
>JALVLX010000247.1 GCA_027032855.1 Flavobacteriales bacterium
TGTGTTGATTTACGGTGGAGCGCAAAAGAATTTAGGACCTGCCGGAGCTACTTTTGTGATTATCAAAGATGATATTCTTGGCAAGGTTGACAGACATATCCCGACTATGCTCAATTATAAAACGCATATTGATAAAGGTTCGATGTTTAACACGCCACCTGTTTTGGCGGTTTTCTCAGCCTTGCAAACTTTGAAATGGTTGAAAGAAAATGGAGGGGTTGAAGCGGCACAAAAACGCAATGTCGAAAAAGCGACAATTTTATATGATGAAATTGACCGCAATAAATTATTCAAAGCGGCTGTGCCTAATCCTGAAGACCGTTCGTTGATGAATATTACGTTTGTAATCAATGAAGCTTATAAAGAACACGAAGCGGCATTTATTGACTTTGCAGCTCAATACGGTATCGTAGGTATCAAAGGACACCGTTCAGTAGGAGGTTTTAGAGCTTCTACTTACAACGCGTTGCCAAAAGAAAGCGTGGAAGTTTTGGTAAAAGCCATGCAAGATTTTGAGAATAAAGTACTTTAGTTGAAAGTAGAAAGTGCCAAGCGACAAAGTGCCAAGTGCGAAATTGGATAAGAGATAAGAAATGAGGATAATTAGAAGCAGAAACTAAGGTCACTGAGTGCCACGACGAAGGAGTGGTGTACCGAAGTGCCGACTATCAAATAACCTATATCATCAAATAACCCCCGATAAGAATCGGGGCAGGCAAATAACCCCCGATGAGAATCGGGGCAAGCAGATAACCAAATAACCAATAAAATAAAAATGAAAAAAATACTAATTGCTACAGTTAAACCCTTTGCGCCGGCAGCCATAAGTCAGATGAAAAATTTACTTAACCAAGCCGGTTATGAAATGCAATTGCTTGAAAAATATAACGACAAGCAAGCTTTACTTGACGCTGTCAAAGATGTTGATGCGCTCGTTGTGCGAAGCGATAAAATTACCGAAGAAGTTTTAAATCACGCTTCTAATCTCAAAATAGTAGTACGTGCCGGTGCCGGTTATGACAATATTGATTTGGCTGCTGCTACTAAAAATAATGTAGTAGTGATGAATACACCCGGACAAAATGCCAATGCCGTCGCCGAATTGGTACTCGGTATGATGGTCATGATGGCTCGTAACAAATACAACGGTAAACCCGGAACCGAACTCAAAGGCAAAACGCTGGGGATTCACGCTTACGGCAATGTCGGTAAAAATGTAGCGCGTATAGCCAAAGGTTTTGAGATGAATGTGGTTGCACACGATCCGTACGTATCATCGGAAATAGTTGAACGCGACGGTATCAAAGATTATGAAAATGTAGAAGATATGTATGCCAATGCGCAATACGTATCGCTTCATATTCCGGCTACCGAACAAACCATAAAAAGTATCAATTACGATTTGCTGAAATTGATGCCCGAAAATGCGGTTTTAATCAATACGGCGCGTAAAGAAATTATTGATGAAGAGGCTTTGTTGAAAATTATGACGGAACGTCCGGATTTCAGATATATTTCGGATATAGCACCGGACAATAAAGATGAATTTGAATCCCGTTTTGCCGAGCGTATTTTTTTCACGCCAAAAAAAATGGGAGCGCAAACCGCCGAAGCTAATATCAATGCCGGACTGGCGGCTGTCAAGCAAATTATCAATTTTTTTGAAAACAATGACTTAACCTATAAATTAAACTAAAATCTTATGGCAACAATTAAACCATTCAGAGGATACAGACCACCGAAAAGCATTGCAAAAGATGTATCGTCTTTGCCTTATGATGTAATGAATTCTGAAGAAGCCGCCGAAATGGCAAAAGGAAAACCTATGTCGTTATTGCATATCACTCGTGCCGAAATTGATTTGCCGAAAGCTACGGATATTCATTCCGAAGCCGTTTACCTCAAAGCTGTAGAAAATTATCAAAAATTTAAAGATAAAGGTTGGTTGATTCAAGATGAACAGCCACATTATTATATATATGCTCAAACTATGGACGGTCGTACGCAATATGGTATAGTAGGTGCAGCTGCAGCACAAGATTATTTTGACGGTATCATCAAAAAACACGAATTGACCCGTCCCGATAAAGAGGAAGACAGGATGGTTCTGACCAGATACTTAAATGCGAATGTCGAACCGGTATTTTTCTCTTATAAAGCCGTACCGGAAATAGATGAAATCATAGAAAAAACAGTCAAAAATAATGAACCTGTCTATGATTTTACGGCAGAAGACGGTTTCGGACATCATTTTTGGGTTGTTGAAAACAAGGAAGACAATGCCCGTTTAGAACAATTATTTACTGATAAAGTTCCATATACTTATGTAGCGGACGGACATCACCGGACAGCTGCCGCTGCCAGAATTATGCAAGAGAAAAAAGCCCAAAATCCAAAGCATACCGGACAAGAAGCCTATAATTATTTTATGGCGGTACATTTTCCCGACAATCAGCTTAAAATTATCGATTACAATCGAGTTGTTAAAGATTTGAACGGTTTATCGCAACAAGAGTTTTTAGATAAATTATCTGAGAATTTTGAGGTTGAAAAAATCGGTAAAGAAATTTATAAACCTGCCAAATTACATGAGTTTTCAATGTATTTGGATGGTGAATGGTACAAATTGACCGCAAAAGAAGGTACTTATGACGACAATGATCCCATTGACCAATTGGATGTCAGCGTATTGTCAAAACATATCCTTGAGCCGGTCTTGGATATCAAAGATTTGCGTACCAGTAAACGTATTGATTTTGTAGGCGGTATCCGTGGCTTAAAAGAATTGGAAAAACGGGTTAATTCGGGAGATTATAAAGTGGCTTTTGCTTTGTATCCCGTTTCAATGCAACAATTGATTAACATCGCAGATACCGGCAACATTATGCCACCCAAAACCACATGGTTTGAACCTAAGTTGCGTAGTGGCTTGGTGATTCATGATCTGAGTTAGAAGTTTATAATGTTTATAATGTTCATAATGTTGAAAGTTGAAAGTGTGTTTTATTTTAGTTGAAAGTGGAAAGTGTTAAAGTGGAAAGTGCGAATTGGATAAGGGATAAGTGATGAGGGATAAGAGGAATTTATAATATGAAAAATAACTGTGAAACACTTCGGCAGGCTCAGTGCATCGCTCTGTGGTAAAAAAAGCGAAATGTGAAATGAATAATACATCGGATATCCGGCATCGGACATCCGACAACAAATAACCTGATAACCAAATAACCACATAATCAATATCACCAAACAAATGGCGCAAGTACAACCAATTATCATCACACATCCGTTGCGTAATAAAGTTTGTATTTTTCCGACGGAAGACGACTGCGAATTGAGTTCGAATGAAATAAACAGTATCATTCGACGCAATCCGTATTCCTTTAACAATATTTTTTATAAGCCTTACATCAAACGTTTACAAGGTGTTAAAAAATACAAAGCTATCAGGCGACAGTATCAAAAGTATAAGAAAAACAATATCATCAAATCCGGTGAGAATCCTGTTTTTTACATTTATAATATAATTGACAATGAGAAAAACGAATATTTTGGTATTGTTGGGCAGATGCCACATAGTGAGTTTGAAGCAGGGCATATTCATAAACTTGAAAAATCTTTAACAGCGGCGGTTGACGAAAAAACAAATCAGATTGAATATATTGGTTTTACAGCCAAACCCATTACGGTTATTCATGAAGAGATTGATGTGATTAACAGCATTATCACCAAGTATAAATCAAAAATTCCGCTTTACGAATTCACCCGCAATAACGGTTTTATTCACGAAGTATGGCAAGTGGTGGATACTGAAGATGTCAGTTTGATTGAAGAAGCTTACAATCAAGCAAGTAAGTTTTATATTATTGATGATAACAATAATTTTGAAGCTTTACATAATATTTATAAAGAAAGAAATTTGAAAGGACAACGCCTTTTTTCCGGACAGGAAGCTTTCAATTTTTTTCCGGCGTTTTTAATTGCACAGAGTCAAGTCAAAATTCATGAGTACAAAAAAGGTTTACCTGTAGAATATCCGAAAAGTGCGGATGAAGTATTAAAATTACTGAGTAAGGATTTTGAAATTAATCCGATTGAAAATTACGATTTACCTCAAAAAGGAGAAATCTTGCTATATACGCTTGAAGGTAAGTATCAATTAGTACCGAAATCGCATATTGATTCCAAACTGCCTGATTCCTTTATTTTTGAACAATATATTTTACCGGAAATAACAGAAAATCAAAAGTTACTTTCTTATGATGAATTCAAATTCTGTGATGGTAAACGGAGTGCTAAATGTGTTGAAAATCAATTGAATAAAGGTAATTGTAAAATGGGTTTCATCATTCGTCCGATGGATTTTGAAGAAATAGAAAATGCAGTCAGCAACAATATCAAAGTGCCATACAAAAGTTTGTATCTGGAGCCACGATTGTTGAAGGGGTTGTTTATTTATGAAATATAGTATCAAGTATCAAATTTCTTTGTTACTCAAATTAGAAGTTAGATTTTAGAAATGTTTGACAATCATCAAAAAACAAAATATTCTATGAATTACAAAAAACGCACTAGGCACTTTACCGCTTTCCACTAGGCACTCATTCCTCAATTCATCAAATTAAAAGCAGGAATATAGTATGAAGCAATAAACAATAATTAAAGCTCAAAGTATTCTATGAACCGGCGCTTCGGTACAATTTTGTTCCTACGTCACAAAATCACTCAGCGACCTGCTTTTCAATTCCTCAAATTAGATTTATTTAGCAATTATCAAAAAAAAATCCTCAATTCCTCAAACAACAATGAACAATATCTGTCATAACATACAAAACATCAAACAAAACATACCTGAATCTGTTACATTAATAGCTGTATCCAAAACCAAACCGGTATCTGATATTCAAACGGCTTACGATTGTGGTCAGCGTCATTTTGGTGAAAATAAAGTACAAGAACTGGTTGAAAAACAAAGTCAATTACAGCTTGATATCAAATGGCATTTGATAGGTCATTTGCAACGGAATAAGGTTAAATACATTGCCGGATTTATCTATTTGATTCACGGGGTTGATAATATCAAATTGCTCAAAGAGATAGATAAGCAGGCAAGTAAACACAATAAAATAGTTAATGTTTTGTTGCAGGTAAAAATTGCACAAGAATCTACTAAATTCGGCATGGACGATGCTTTGTTGGGAGAGATACTTCAACAATATAAAAATCAAGCTTTTCCCAATGTGCAAATAAAAGGTTTGATGGGCATGGCTACCAATACACCGGACAAACAACAAATTGCCGAAGAGTTTTCACATTTAGCCCATTTGTATGAAACCTATAGCCGTGAGTTCCCCGGATTTGAGTACTTGTCAATGGGTATGAGTGGCGATTATCTGCTGGCTGTTGCCAACGGTAGTAATATGATTAGAGTAGGCTCGGCTATTTTTGGTGCCAGATAAGTGTATTTTTTTATTAACTTTGCAAGGCATACTCAAAACGGACTTATGGACTTTTTTAAATTTCTTATCAGTAAAACTTTTCTGAAAAATCTGATTGCCGCTGTTATTTTATTAGTGTTGATTGTATTCGGATTAAATATTTATTTAGGTTCTTATACCCATCATAATGAGTACCATTTGGTGCCGGACTTGACCAACAAATCTTTTGAACAAGCTAAAAAAATATTGGAAGACCGTAAGATGAAAATTGAGATAATCGACACGGTTGATTACAATCCGAAGTTTAAAAAGTATGCCGTTGTAGAACAAAATCCGCGAAAAGACGATAAGGTAAAAGTAGGACGAAAAATTTATGTAAAAATCAATAATAACAAATTTGCACAGGTTTCATTTCCGCATGTAATCGGTAAGTCCAGACGACAAGCCTTGAGTTTGATAAAAGCTTCCGGGTTGAAAGTAGGAAAAATTACAACACGTCCATATTTTGCTGAAATTGTTTTGAAAGCATTTCACAAAAAAGATACGTTGAAAAACGGTTCAAAAATTCCAAAAAATTCGGTTATTGATCTTATAATTGGTGATGGTAAACGTGCCGTTGACGAAGAAGAAAATAATGAACAAAATGAAGGAACGCAATCCCAACAGCCGGATGCAGATATTCAAAAAACCATAAATGATGTCATCGGAAATTAATGAATTACCCGAAGAAGAGAAACTCTTTGAACATTTTGCTTTTACGGTTGACAAAGGGCAGGGGAGTGTGCGTATTGACCGTTACTTGACTGATAAAATTGAGAATCTCACCCGCAACCGTATTCAAAATGTTGCCAAAGCAGGTGGGGTATTGGTCAACGGTAAACCGGTAAAATCCAACTACAAAGTAAAACCGCTGGACGATATTAGAATTGTTCTGCCTTATGCTCCCTACGAAAATTTGTTGGTGCCGGAAGATATACCTTTGGATATAGTTTATGAAGATGATGATTTGGTGGTTGTCAACAAACCTGCCGGAATGGTGGTGCATCCCGGACATGGTAATTACAGCGGTACCTTGCTCAACGCATTAATCTTTCACTTTGATAATCTGCCCGAAAATGCTGACAACCGTCCCGGATTGGTACACCGTATTGATAAAGATACAACCGGTTTGTTGGTAGTAGGAAAAAATGAAAATGCCTTGACAAAATTGGCTAAACAATTTGCCGACAAAACTTCTAAACGTAAATATGTTGCGTTGGTATGGGGAGACTTGAAGGAAAATGAAGGAACCATTGAAGGTAATTTGGGGCGTAACCCCAAGAACCGTTTGCAAATGATTGTTTTTCCGGAAGGGGATTTTGGCAAACATGCTGTGACGCATTACAGGGTTTTGGAACGTTTCGGTTACGTGACTTTGGTAGAATTGGAATTAGAAACCGGACGCACGCATCAAATCAGAGCGCATATGAAATATATAGGTCACCCGCTTTTTAACGATGCGCGATATGGCGGTGACAAGATACTGAAAGGCACAACTTTTACCAAGTACAAACAGTTTGTTGACAATACTTTTA
>JALVLX010000248.1 GCA_027032855.1 Flavobacteriales bacterium
ATGTTGAAACAGAACGCTTAGCGACCTGCTACACAAATTATAAATCTGACATCTGACATCGAAAATCTGACATCGAAAATCAATAATATCAACGTCCTTTATTAACTTCTCTGATATATTTTTGCAGCGCCATGGTCATGGACGGTGTTTCAGGTGTCGGTGCCATGATGTCGATACGTAAACCTTTATCTTTGGCTGCTTTTATGGTTGATTTTCCATAGACGGCTATTCGTGTGTCGTTTTGTTCAAAATCAGGGAAATTGTGATACAAAGATTCGATACCAGAAGGGCTATAGAAAACCAAAATGTCGTAATAAACATCTTTCAAATCAGATAAATCACTGATACATGTTTTGAAGAATGTAGCTGATTTCCAGTTAATTCCAATTTCATTTAAGGCTTTAGGAATCTCAGGTTTGAGTTTGTCAGATGAGGGTAACAAAAACTTACCTTCCGGATTTTTTTTGATGATGTTGGCTAAATCCTTAATAGATTTGTCACCATAAGAAATCTTACGTTTACGATAAACTATATAACGTTGTAAGTACAAAGCAATGGCTTCGGACTGGCAATAATACCGCATAGTGTTGGGTACCGTATAGCGCATTTCTTCTGCTAACCGGAAAAAATGATCTACGGCATTACGACTCGTAAAGATAATGGCATTATAGTCAGGTAAAGCAATTTTTTGTTTTCTGATATCTCTTGCAGTAGCCCCTTCGACATGAATAAAAGGTCTGAAATCGATTTTAACCTTTTCATTTTGAGCCAATGCAATAAACGGAGAATTTTCTGAAGTCGGTTCGGGCTGTGATACTAAAATAGTCTTGACTTTCTTCTTTTTTAGGACTGTTTTTTCACTCATATAATTTGAAAAATTATCCAACCGTTTACTAAAATGAACGGTAGAATTTCTGATAGGCAAAGATACAAAATAATTTGATAAGTCTTAAGTTCCGTGTGTTTGCGTAAACTAATATAAATGTTTGTCCAGGCTCCTAAAATCCAAATAATTGATATACTAATAATTAGGTATAAAAATATGGATGATTGATAGGGAAAATAATGGATTAAAAAGCTGAAAAAAAACAGATAAAAAATGGTGTAATTCTCGTAAGTTGTTCTTACAAATCGGATTTTGTTTAAAAAATTGCTCTTTTTTATTAAAAGAACAAAAATGATTTCCAATAAGAATTTTAACACAAAATAACCGGTAACAATCAATAGTAAAAGACGCCAATTTATGTTACGGATTGATAAATCGTGATTTGCAAGAGCCAATTTCAAAATCGATATAATGTATAATGTATAAGTTAGGATTTTAAACAACCCGGTATTGATGTTGTATGACGAAAAAATATGCTTTGATTGCGATTCATATTCAAAAAGATAAACATTTGGTCTTGATATATTTAAACTTAAACGTTTGTTGAACCATAATTTGGTAAAAGTCAACAGCAAACCGGCTATTGAAAACAATAAAATGAAAATATTTGGGTAAAATTCCGGTTTTAAAATTTCTTTCATTTCAGGTACTTTTCTTTATTAAGTTGTGTAACGTAAAAACCTAAACGTTTGACAAAGATAAGTTTCTTTTTCAATAGTCTAGGTTTTCAACTTTAATTTTGATGCAAAAGTTAAAATTTTGAAAATAGAAAGATAAAGTTTAAATGGAATTATTTGTTTGGATTATATTTATCCTTAATTTTCAAATTGTTGTTTTGAAATGTGATTTTAGACGAAAATATACGTTTTTAAAGTAAAAGTTCGGAAAAATTAGAACGATTTTTGTAAAAAAAGTTGTTTTAAAAAATCAAAAAAATGTCGTTCATGGTCCATTTTATGTCGTTCACAAACTAAATCATGTCGTTCACAAAAAAATTAACATTTGTAAAGAAACTTATGTTACCTTTGTGGTAGAAATAAGAGGAAAGTAGTTTTTTTCATATTTCATTGTTTTATTTGTGTTGTTAATTGAGTTAAGCTATTCATTCATTTGAATAGCTTTTCTTTTTACAGGTATTTTATGTTTTTCATCAATAGCTTCCGGCAGGTTTGTAGGCTGTTGTTTGGTTTCTGCTTGATACAACAATATTTGTTCACCTATAATATCTTCTTTGGTTTTTATTTGTTCATCACCACGCCAATTAAAACCTTTAAAATACTGTTCTTGCTTGATGAAATCTTTGTAGGGGTAAACAATACCGTCGGTTTTGTTGTAAAGTCTAAGAATTCCAATTTCACCATTATCAAATTCGATATGAATACGGCTTGATTTATCTTTTTCAACACCGGTTAAGGTGCTGTCTTCTTCTCTTACAAAATAAATGATTTCGGTATTACCGTAGATGTCAATTGTTTTTAATGTGTTTTTTTCAAATTTTCCCAGCAATTTTTTGCCTTTTATTTGGTTATAACCGGCACTGTCTTTTTGAATAATAAACACATTTTTGGGAATAATCAACGAATCTAGCCGGTTCAAAGAATCGTTTTGAATTAAAATTTTTTCTCCGGTAATTTGACTTCTGCCACTCCAAGCAACCGGACGTCTTAAGAGTTTCATCAATTTGGTGGCGCCGTTTCTGTAAAGAGAGTCAGATTTTCCAGAAAAATCCTGAGAGAAAAAGCGGACATCCGTATAGCCCCATAGACGGCGTTCTTTTTCTTTCCCTGCCGCTACAAATTGTTTGGCTCTGATAAATAGGGTGTCTTTGTCGGACACAGACACCACCAAAGGTTTTTGGTTGACACGTGTGGAGTCCAATTTAATCCAACGCCGGGCGTAACCGGTAAAAATCCAAGTTTTATTGACCGAATCATGTAAGACTACATTTTTTGATGCCGTAGCGTATTCTTTGATGCGGTCGTAGTACAGACTGTCCCCTTTTATGGTTGAATGACGGTGTTTAATAAAGGCATTTTTAACAAACCATGATACTTTTTTTTGCGAATCATAGTGCCCTTTTTCAGCATAAATAAAACTTTCTTTGTTATAAATTTTGGTAGGGCCGTAAAAATTTGAAATCCCGGATTCAGTAAAATAGTCCAACTGGTACGAGTCGAGTTGGTAATCGGGATTATCAATATGTACATTGTGAATAAAACGGAAACGTTTTTCATTTAAAAAATACTTTCCTACCTTACTTTTTAGAGTGTTAACGCTGTCCACAATTGTACCGCCTGAAGTGTAATAAGATTCTTGCTTTTTGCGGTCAAAATACAGCGTATCGGTGGTCAAATGCATTTTAGCATCTTCAAGCCGGACATTGTCATAAGCTTCGGCAAAACTGGTATTACCGTCATATTTTAAGTAGCCGGCATTCATGTGAATGGTGTCACCTTGTTCCATCCGGACGTTGCCTACAGCAATAGCAGAATTTTCAGCTTTGTCAACTATGGCTTTGTCACAAAACAGAAAAGCACCGTTGTGACTAATTTTAACATCACCGGACAGCAATTGTTTGCCCGGATATTTGGCACTGGTTGTAGCGTGGTCGGCGTATAAAATTTGGATATAACCGGACAAGGAATCGGACTTTTGTTGTGCCGTTAAACTTGTTATGACCAGAAAAAAGAGTAGAAAAAAACTATTTTTTGAATAAAGCGGCATTCCCTTCAAAAGATTTTAATTTAATTTCGGGTGAGCCATAAAGATAAGTCTCTGTTTTACCCGAAAGATGCATGATTATTTGATTTGTAACATTGAGCGTAATATTTGCTTTATCAAAAGCAGAAAGTTTTGCTTCTTTGGTAACAAATTTTTCAGCTTTTACTTTTGTTTTTTCTCCTGCTTTGAGTTCTAATTGGTCAGTGTTTCCTTCCAGTTCACAGTTGGCGGATTTGTCAATTTCAATAATCGTCGTTTTGGTATCAACATTGCCTTCCAGACCGGCATTTCCGGAAAGTTTAATTGATATTTTTGGGGTATTAATTTCCAATTTTAAATCTGATTTGTCAGTTGCGGTTAATTCAAAATTATCTTTGACATGCAACTTGAGATCGGCTTCTGCTTTGTTGAAAGTTTCAATGTGTAAGTCTTTGAATTTTAATTTGTCATCATTGAAAATTTGACCTTTTTCTATTAGCTTAATTTTGTTAAACTCTTCCGGAACAAAAACGGTAATGCGCAAGCGTTTTTTCTTCACAATCTCCATTGATGTCCAAAACCGGAGGACATTGTCTTCTACAACAAAATGTATAATGTCAAAAAGGTTGTCATCGGTTTCTATTACAATAAGAGGGTTATCGGTTGCTTTTTGCAATTTAACTTTAAATTTTTCTCCAACTTCAATAGTGGAAAATGATGCCACCGGAAATTTTTTAATTAAAACTTCCCGGTTACCTTTAACTTTCTCTTTCTTTTGAGCATTGACTGACAACGAAATGATTGCCAGTAAGATAAGTGCTATTTTTTTCATAATGTTTTTATTTAATTCGTTTGCAAATATTGAGCCAAAATTAAATATTTAATTCGTTAATAGTTATAAGTTTGTTGAGCAAATTATCGAGTTTGTCTAATGGTAACATATTGGCGCCATCTGATTTTGCAGTAGCGGGGTCAAAATGTGTTTCCAGAAAAATGCCGTCAACACCGACAGCCATTCCGGCTTTGGCTATGGTTTCTATCAATTCGGGACGTCCGCCGGTAACACCGCTTGCCTGATTGGGCTGTTGCAACGAGTGGGTGATGTCAAGTATCACCGGGGCAAATTTTTGCATGGCGGGGATACCTCTGAAATCAACAATCAAATCGCCGTATCCAAACATGGTGCCACGCTCTGTAACGGTAACTTGTGTGTTGCCGGACTGCACGACTTTGTCAACGGCAAAACGCATGCTTTCCGGACTCATAAATTGTCCTTTTTTCAAGTTAACCACCTTGCCGGTTTTGGCGGCGGCTACAACCAAATCGGTTTGACGTACCAAAAATGCCGGTATCTGCAGCACATCAACATATTGTGCCGCCATTTCGGCATCAGAGGGCAGATGAATATCCGTAACAACCGGAATATCAAAGTTTTTGCCGACTTTTTCAAGAATTTTCAAAGCTTTTTCGTCGCCAATGCCCGTAAAACTATCCAATCGTGAGCGGTTTGCTTTTTTAAAACTGCCTTTAAAAATGTAAGGAATTTTGTATTTGCAGGTTAATTTGACGATATGTTCGGCAATCCGCATTGCCATATCTTCACCTTCAATGGCACAAGGGCCGGCTAATAAGAAAAAATGTTGCGAATCTGTGTGTTTTATTTTGGGAATTAAATCCAAATTCATATATTTATCCGTTTAAATGATGCAGGTATAAAAGTATGAAAAATTTATCAATCACAGGAAAAATATTTTTAATCTTTAATTACATTGTAGCACTATGGTTGCTAGTGGCTTTTGTGACCCCTTATCTACCGGTAGGTTTAATGTCTGTTTTGTCTTTTAACGCTCTGATTTTTCCATTGTTAGTGCTGGTAAATGTGTTGTTTGTTATTTTTTGGCTAATCAAACTTAAAAAATATGTGCTTGTTTCAGTATTGGTTTTGTTGATTAACTATGGCAACCTCAAAGCTTTATACCAATGGGGAGGTAAGCATCCTATTGACCCGAAAGGTTTTTCAATCATGAGTTACAATGTACGACTGTTCAATGCTTATCATTGGATTAGGAGGAAGGGCGTAAATGTAGATATTTCCAATTATTTGAAAGATCAATTTCCCGAAATATTGGTTTTGCAGGAATATAAAAGAGATAAACAAACGGATTTTTCACAATATTCTTATAAACATATTGTCTTAAAAGGCAAGAGACGGAAAGCCGGCTTGGCAATTTATTCAAAATATAAAATCATTGCAAAAGGTAATTTGAATTTTAAAAACACTTACAATAATGCGATTTGGGCGGATATTGTCGTTAACAAAGATACTTTGAGAATATATAATGTACATCTGCAATCATATAAAGTGGTGAAACCGGAAAACTTGGTTGAGCAGGATAAGAAAGCGGTTGGTAATAAGTTTCGAAGAGTTTTTGAGAAACAATATCAACAAGCCGCGCTAGTTGCGCAACACGCGAATAAAAGTCTATATCCGGTAGTGGTTGCCGGCGATTTTAACAACACGGCATTTTCTGCCTCCTACCATGTTTTAAAGGACGGGCGTAAAGATGCTTTTGTTGAAGCGGGTGAAGGATACGGTATGACTTGGCGTTACAAATGGGTGCCGTTACGGATTGATTTTATTTTGCCTGACGAAAAAAGATTGCAGGTCTTACAATTTGAAACTTTAAACAACTTTAGATATTCGGACCATTATCCTATCAAAGCATTGTTGAAATTCAGAGAGCAATAGTATGTTTAAACAGTTTGACTCGTTTTGAAATCAAAAACCGTTTGCATATTTCGGAGTTATAAATCTTATAATAATGTCACCTATTTGGGCTTATTTAGTAAACCCCGAAGAGGTGATATTATATAAAAAGATAATAACGATAATTATTAAACCTAATTTATTTTTATCCACACAAAACAACATAGACCCTATTTTGACAGGGCAAACGCACTAAAAAAAATTAAAATATTCCTTTTAGCCCCGTAGGGGCATCCTGTTTGTAATAGAATAAATGTATCACAATACTAAAAAGCCCCATCGGGGGCGACCTAATAAAATTATCAATAATACACGTTATAGGTCGCTCCTACGGAGCTATTTGTTATCATTAACTTGTCTTGTTACAAACGGTACGCTCCTACGGAGCTGATATTAAGAAATTTGCAATTCAAAACAATTTGATTAAAATATTATTTTATGAAAGTTTCAAATAATATATATATGGTGCGTCTGCCCTGCCTATTTTGACATTAGATTTGATATGATTTTAGGTGGATTATTGTATTTTTGCCTAAAATCAACACAAAATGGAAATTTCCGGAATAGTCATAGCAGGTGGCAAAAGCTTGAGAATGGGAACAGACAAATCTTCATTGATGTTCCGGAACAAAAGTTTTTTGGA
>JALVLX010000249.1 GCA_027032855.1 Flavobacteriales bacterium
GGTAGGCGGTATATTTTATACGTTCGCTCAGGATATAGTTCTCCCATAATTGTCCTATATCATTGCGTAATTCTATTGGGTTAAAATTGTTGACGAGTGCATTGCGAATACCGGTATCATAAAAATATATTTTTTTAGACTTTTTTAATTCATTACGTAAATTTCTACTATAACTATTCAGCCTGAATATTACAAAAGACTTTTCTAATAAATCCATGTAATTCTCGACAGTTTCTTTATTGATCCCTACTATTTCAGCTAATTCATTATAAGACACTTGATTGCCTATCTGGAAAGCCAAGGCTTGTAAAAGTTTAATCAGTTTATCGGATTTTTTTATTTTACCCCATTCCAAAATATCTTTGTATAAATAACCGGATATCAAATTTTGTAAGATTTCCTTTTGATTACCCGGATGGGTAACCACTTCGGGGTAAGCACCAAAGAGCAATCTGTTCGGTAAATTTTTCATTTCTTCAAAAGTGCCGTGATGATTAGCCAGTTCTTCAAAAGATAAAGGATACAAAAGATACTCAAATTTTCTGCCTGTTAAAGGTTCATTGATTTTGTTGGCCAAATCAAAAGATGAAGAACCGGTCGCTATAATTTTCATTTTGAGTTGATCGTGGATGATTTTTAAGTTCAATCCGATATTTTGAATTCGCTGCGCTTCATCTATGATTAAAATTTTTGAAGGATCAAAAAAAGCTTTAAAACGTGTTCCCGACTCAAAAGTTAAACGGTTTCTTTCTTCAATATTATCTCCGTTTATCCAAATGGTTTCATTTTTGCCAAACAAATTTTCCAATAAAGTTGTTTTACCGACTTGTCTCGGACCGAATATAATAATGACTTTACCGGTCTTTATTTTTTCAATAATCGTATTTTGTATGACTCTTGTAATCATACGGCAAAGATAAGAAAAATACTCCAAACGGAAAAAAGTAGCAGATTTTTTCCGGTTGACCGGAAAAAAGTAGCGGAATTTAGCTGTTAGGATAAATGTTTTTTATAAGTCGGGGCTTCGGTGACTTCGGTACACTGCTCCTTCGTCGCAGCATTCAGCCACCTTTGCTTCTGCTTCATATGAAACTCATTCATCTATTTTTACACAATTGAAGGTCACTGAGTGTTTTTCGACGCAGGAGAAAAATGTATCGAAGTGCCGGTGTTTCATCATCAAAAACACCCCTTAATCACCTCGACAATCCGCTCTTTGTCCGCATCTGTCAGATTTGAGCCGCTGGGCAAGCACAAACCGCGGTTAAACAAATCCTCAGATACGCCGTTAGTATAAGCAGGCACATCTTTAAAAACAGGTTGCAAATGCATGGGTTTCCACAAGGGGCGACTTTCTATATTCTCAGATGCCAAAGCCAAGCGGATTTTTTCACGCTGCTCGTAAGAATCCGTAAGGATAGTCGTCAACCAGCGATTGGCAAAAAAGCCTTCGGGTTCTTTGACAAAACTTACCGGCAGGTTTGCTAATTCTTGCGTATAAAAATCAAAATTGGTACGGCGAGCGGCAATACGTTTGTCCAATACTTCCATTTGCCCCCGACCGATACCGGCTACGATATTACTCATACGGTAGTTATACCCGATATGGCTGTGTTGGTAGTGCGGGGCATCGTCACGGGCTTGAGTAGCGAGGAAAGTAGCTTTTTGGCAATATTCCGCCTCGTTGGAAACCAAAGCACCGCCACCGGAAGTGGTAATAATTTTATTCCCGTTAAAAGAAAACACACCCATTGTCCCAAAAGTTCCCGTATGTTTGCCCTTGACTTTTGCGCCTAAAGATTCCGCGGCATCTTCCACCACCGGAATATCATACCGGTTGGCAATTGCTACAATTTCTTCAATTTTAGCCGGCATACCGTACAAATGCACGGGGATAATAGCCTTGGGCTTTTTGCCTTTGTTTATACGGTCTTTGATGGCTTTTTCAAGCATTTCGGGCGACATATTCCACGTATCCCGCTCACTATCAATTAAGATGGGGGTGGCGCATTGGTAGGTGATGGGGTTTACGGTGGCGGAAAAGGTAAAAGAGGAGGCGAGGACCTCGTCTCCTGCCCTCACATCCAAAAGGATTAAAGCCAAATGTATAGCCGCCGTTCCGGCAGACAGCGCAGACACACAGCCGGCACCGGTATAATTTTTTAAGTCTTGTTCAAAACCATTGACATTGGGACCCAGCGGGGCAACCCAGTTGGTATCATAAGCTTCTTGTACATACTTCATCTCGTTGCCGCCCATGTGGGGGGAGGAGAGCCATATTTTTTTATTTTCCATTTTGCAAAGTTATAAAATTCAGATAATTTTCAGGTGTAAT
>JALVLX010000250.1 GCA_027032855.1 Flavobacteriales bacterium
CCATAGGATATGCCATTTGAAATAGAAAAATTATGGGTACGATTAATAACTTGAGTTCCTGAGTTAATATTTAGAAAGCTTATATAATCCGGTGGCGTATAATATGTTAATGGAAATTGATTGATCAGATATG
The DNA here is from genome assembly GCA_027032855.1 of Flavobacteriales bacterium. Lineage (GTDB taxonomy): Bacteria > Bacteroidota > Bacteroidia > Flavobacteriales > Flavobacteriaceae > WGBX01. The sequence goes on from JALVLX010000250.1 coordinate 134, forward strand.
TGTTTAGATACACCTCTTGGCTATGTAAAGATATAGTAGTAGAAATAAAAAACACTATTAAAACACTATTTTTCATAAAGTTAAATATTAAATAATGTACTTCTTAATTATTGTCAATATCATTATAAAAACTCTCGTCTAGAATTGGTATTCATGCAAAATTAATAATTTTTTTAAAATTTAACAAAAAAAATAAAGAGTGACAAATGCCACTCTTTATTATCCTATAAAATTGGTAAAATTTATTCAGCTAAAACAATAACATGGTTGTTTTTCATTTCAACTGTCCCCGAGTTAATTGGCAAAATCACTTCTCCTTGCTTAGTTGTAAATTTATCTTTTACTTCATTGTCAATCAATATTCCTCGTCCTTTAAGACGGATTTCCCCTTTATCCAAAACTGCAATAATGGGGGCGTGATTGTTCAACATTTCAAAAGAACCGTTCACGCCGGGTACGACGATAGAATCAATTTCTCCTGAAAATAAGGCGCCTTCGGGTGTTACAATATCTACTTTCATTATCAATTATTTATTAGTTTTTAGCTTCCGCTAACATTTTTTCACCGGCTTCAATAGCATCTTCGATACTACCTTTCAAGTTGAAGGCGGCTTCGGGAAGGTGGTCTAATTCACCGTCCATAATCATATTGAAACCTTTAATCGTATCTTTAATATCAACCAAAACACCCGGAATACCGGTAAATTGCTCAGCTACGTGGAAAGGTTGAGATAAGAAACGTTGTACACGACGGGCACGGTGAACAACTAATTTGTCTTCTTCACTCAATTCTTCCATACCCAAGATAGCGATGATATCTTGCAATTCTTTATATCGTTGCAAAATTTCAATCACGCGTTGTGCAGTTTCGTAATGCTCTTTACCTACAATTTCAGGTGTCAAAATTCTGGAAGTTGAATCTAAAGGATCAACAGCAGGATAGATACCCAACTCGGCAATTTTACGAGACAATACCGTCGTAGCATCTAAGTGAGCAAAAGTTGTAGCAGGCGCAGGGTCAGTTAAGTCATCCGCAGGTACGTAAACCGCTTGAACCGATGTAATAGAACCGTGTTTTGTCGAGGTAATTCGTTCTTGTAAAGCACCCATTTCACTAGCCAAAGTCGGTTGGTAACCAACTGCTGAGGGCATACGACCTAACAAAGCTGATACTTCAGAACCGGCTTGCGTAAAACGGAAAATATTATCTATAAAGAACAATACATCTTTTCCTTCTCCGGTTCCGGCACCGTCACGGAAATATTCGGCTATAGTCAAACCGGATAAAGCCACACGTGCACGTGCTCCCGGAGGTTCGTTCATCTGACCGAACACGAAGGTTGCTTTGGATTCTTCCAATTCTTTACGATCAATTTTGCTGATATCCCAATCGCCTTCTTCCATTGATTCCATAAACTTATCACCGTATTTAATAATACCGGACTCCAACATTTCGCGTAACAAATCGTTACCTTCACGCGTACGTTCACCAACACCGGCAAATACGGATAAACCACCGTGACCCTTGGCAATGTTGTTAATCAACTCTTGAATCAAAACGGTTTTACCAACACCGGCACCACCAAACAAACCGATTTTACCCCCTTTTGAGTAAGGTTCAATCAAATCGATAACTTTGATACCGGTATATAAAGGTTCGGTAGAAGTAGATAACTGGTCAAACTCGGGCGCCGGTTTATGAATAGGACTACCGTTATCCCCATCTTTAGGCATTTGTTCCATACCGTCAATCGGGTCTCCGATTACGTTAAACAAACGTCCGAATACTTTACCTTTAGGCATATTGATAGGCGAACCGAGTAAGCTTACTTCTTGGCCTCTTTGTAATCCGTCGGTAGAATCCATAGCGATTGAACGTACGGTATTCTCTCCGGTATGTTGTTGCACTTCCAAAATTACTTCTTGCCCGTCGGGACGGGTTACTTTCATAGAATCGTAGATTTTCGGAAGACTAATATTCTCACCTTCAAAAACGACATCGATAACGGGACCGATGATTTGAGATATTTTTCCTTGTTGTGACATTATATGATGTTTTAATCTGTTTAACTTATTTATTTTTAACCTTTAAGTGCTTCTGCACCACTGACTATTTCGAGTATTTCGCCGGTAATAACCGCTTGACGTGCTTTGTTGTATTGCAAGGTCAATTCG
>JALVLX010000251.1 GCA_027032855.1 Flavobacteriales bacterium
TGTAATCTGTAGGTTGAAGCCCCAACAAATTAATGGCGTCTGCAAATGTTGTTGAAAAAGTAGTCATTGGCAAATCATTAGGGCTTTGAGTGAAGTCACTTTTTGGTATAGTTGTTAAAAGTTGTTCACCAACACTGTTTGCCCCATTGTTATTTTTGTCAATAAAACTAACATATACGTTAACTTTATCCAGCAAGTCGCCATATTCAATATCTTGTTCTTCGATTACTACTTCGAATACAGAACTAGTGTCAAATTTATTGAATATTGTACTTACTCTATCAAGGGTTCTTAATACAGCACCTTGGTTGTCGGCAGCTGATCCTAAAACGTCATAAACAACGTTATCCGGTTTCTTACATTTTGTAACTGTAAGTAATACTACAATTGCAAAACTAAATGTTAATATTTTTTTCATTTTCATTTTAATTTTTAGTTAGACTGAGGGAATCCGGGTGATGCGGGATTGGTATCCCAGAACACTTGCGTATCCACACCGGGTTTTTGATTCATATTAGGGTTATTGTTAACCGAATTAGCAGGATAATAGAATGATCTGATAAACGGACCCGGGTTAGGTTCCAAGTTTGGTTGCAAATCATGAGGATATCCTGTTCTACGGTAAGCATTGTATGCATCAATACCGTTACCAAATAATGCTACAAAGTATTGACGTGCCCAAATATTCCATTTGTCTTCGTCGGTACCGGCATCCCAAGCTGTATCAAGGTTAGCTATAAGTCCGTTTTTGTAATCATCGGTAGAAAGATTAAAGTTTGCTAAGAAATCATGTAATTGTTGAACTCTAGGGCTAAAGCTAAATACTTTGGCCATAGATAATTCAATACCGTTCATTACATAGGTTTTAGCATTGGCATAATCAGGTGTAGGTTGTGCCATATAGTATTCAGCAATCATAAACTGAACCCATGAAGCAAGCATAATAGGTGTGATACCGTTACCACCGTCACCGTCACCGTCTTCTTTTCCTTCACCTTGGAAAACGTCAATTTCACCACCGGCAGGATATACACCGAATAAGGTTCTTAAGAAACCATCCGGCGGAATACCGTTGTCATTTCCGTGATCACGACCCCAAAATCCATGAGGTAACGCACAGTACGCATAACCTGTATAATGTTGTGGCGGAGGGATTAATGAACATTCAAGTGTTTGCTCATCCGGTCCAGTATCATGTCCCGGAGTTTCTAAGGTTTGTCTGTAGAAATATACCCATGTTCTAGGGTCAAAGTTGTTTCCTAAGCTATTATATGCTGTATCGTTATCGTCACCAATCATGTAATCCATAAATGAGTTTGATTGGTATGTTTGACCACCAGTAGAGGTATAAGCAGCTCTGTAACGAGGATGTCTTGAGTCAGGGTTAATATCATTAGTTCCCCATCTGAATTGGAAGTCATTAGCAGCGCCATCAGAAACATCAGCACCGATATAGTCGCCACCTGCTAAGATAGCACCAAATTTGGTAAGAGCATCACTATCAACCAAACGGGTTGTTAAATAAGCCTTCATTTTTAAGGTATTGGCTAATTTAATCCATTTGTCCCAGTCACCACCGTAGTATAGATCGTGCTCGGGTTCAGCAAGAGCTGTATCACTGAAATTATCAATAGCTTCATCCAACAGTGTGATGGCTGCAGCATAAACATCAGCACCACTATCAGGATTCGGGAAAAGGATATCATCATCAACAGCTTCCGAGTAAGGTACATCACCAAAGAAGTCAACTAAGGTCATCATGGTATAAGCAGTGATAACTTTACCCATGGCTATGTGATGTTTAAGACCTTTGTCCTCGCCAATCTTATTCATGATTTTAACATCTTTAAGAATACCGGCGTATGCAGTCCTCCAAGTTCCATTAAAAGCTTGTGGAGAATATGCGCCGTCATAGTCTCTACCGCTAAAATGGTAGATACGAGTTAAACGTGCTCCGGTAGTTCCAAAACTTTCTACCAATCCGGCAAAACTAACCTGAATACTGTTTAGTAAGTAATCCGGATCAGATTGTTCTTCTGTCAAATTATTTGGATTCTGTGTCAAATCCAAATTAAAGGCATCTTTTCCGCATGAGTAGTTTAATATCAACCCAAGGAAAAGGATTATTTTTATATAATTTATCTTTTTCATAATTTTAAAATATTTTTTAATTAGAACGACGCTTTAATACTTAAACCGTATCTTCTTGATGTTGGTGCGTTAAGGTAATCAAAACCACCACCGTTTCCAACACCAAGTCCATTGATTTCAGGATCAAAATTAGTGTTTTTAGGAATATTAGGTGCATACCACCATAAGTTATTACCTGAAACAGAAACACTTAATTTACCGAAAGGTAATTTGCTTAATACTTTTTTAGAGAAATTATAAGTTAAGGCAACTTCTTGTAAACGCATAACTGTTCCGTCGTAAACCAATAATTCTGAAGGTCCGTATAAAATGTTACCAAAGTAGTATTGAGCATTGGTAATAAGTTTGGTATTTTCCAATCCTGTATCTTTGTTTACACCCGGTAAAGCAAACGGATGGATTCTATCTATACCATCTTGTGCAACCACACCTCTACCTAATAAAGTAGCAACGGTTTTACTATAAATATCACCACCTTGTTTCCAGTGGAATAAACCTCTTAATGAGAAGTTTTTGTATGAAACTTCAGTAGAGAAGTTTGCTAAGAAATCAGGGTTAGGATTACCGATAATGCTAATTTCAGGATTCGAAATATAGTCCCCTTTGTTATTAACTAATAAGTTTCCGTCATCATCACGTTTGATTGCATCCCCCATAATAATACCTAGAGGCTCACCTTCAACAGCAAAGTTACCTAAATCAGAGAAACCGGCAATAGCAATTTTATCAGTATCACCTAAATCGGTAACGATTGCTTCGTTTTTAGTGAAGTTTGCGCCAACATTCCAGTTGATACCATCTTTTTTCTTAAAGATATCATAAGCAAAATCCAATTCAATACCATTTGATTGAATTTCACCGATGTTAGTTCTTCTGGAAGTATAACCACTTTCAGGAGCTAATGCTTGACTAACTAATAGATCGTTTGTTTTTCTAGAGAAAATAGAGAAATCAAATTTCATACGATTGTTTATCAATTTTGATTCAATACCAAATTCTAATTCAGTTAACAACTCAGCTTTCAAATCAGGATTACCTTTAAGGTTACCCATAGAGTTAGTGATAATATATTCACCGGCATCAGTTTTAAATCCTTTTACATTTTGTGAAACGCCACCTCTGGTATAATAACCTTCCGGGAAGTGAGCAGAGGTACCGTAACCTACTCTCAATTTCAAGAAGTTAACCATATCATTGTCTGCCAATGCTTGTACAGCTTTTGTCGGAATAAACGAAAAAGTAGCAGAGGGATAAGTTATACTATTATGTTCGCTGGATAAGATTGAAGTCCAGTCTTTACGAGCTGATAATGTCAAAAAAGCATAATCTTTATAACCGAAGTCTGCTTGTGCATAAGCACCTAATATGTTTCTAGCTGAAGCATATTGAATTTCTTCTTTTTCAAGGAAATTATCATGTCTTAGTCTATTAAATACAACTTGTTTAGAACTTGCTAAACCTTGTTGGTCAAATTGGAAAGAACGAGCAGTTCCCCCTACGATAAAGTTCATATCAATATCTTCTGTGATGTCGTAGCCACCGGTTAACATTAAGTTGTGATCTTGAATAGTATTAACGTTATTCCAAGTTTCATAAACACCGGATTGGTTTTTAAGGGTACCCGTCTTACCACCTTTGTTAGAGTAGTTAACGTTGTTTTCATTATAAGTATCAAATCCGTAACGGTAAGAAACTTTCATATTTTTTGTGATATCATAGGTAGCACCTACTTTACCATAGAATCTGTCAGTTTTTTGGATATTTTTAGCATAGTGTACAGTCCATAACGGGTGTTGAATACTGTTATTTTGTCTGTAATAAGTGGATTCTCCGGTAATAGGACTTTCGTAAGGCAAGTTCATCATGTCAATACTACGAGGAGTATAGAACAAGTTTGCAAAAATAGATGCGTACGTACCACCTACGTTACTACCATATCCGGCTGCTACCGGAGGTGTTTCAAAATCAGTTTTAGCATAGTTTAAAGTACCTGTGAACGTAAATTTATTACTTAAGGCAGCTTTACCACCAACACTAAAGTTATTTCTGGTCAATTCGTTACCCGGTGTAAAACCAACATCATCTAAGTGACCGAATCCAACATTGTATATAATTTTTCCATTATCTGATGCACCATTAACATTTGCGTTAACGTTTTGAACGGTACCTTTTCTAAAGAAGTTTTCAACACTTTTGTATGGTTGCCATTTGTAGCGTACCCCTTGAAATTCAGGGAAATGATCTTTAATAACAGAGGTTGAGTAAGGGTGCGGTAATGTGCCGTCAGCATCAAAGTGCCAGTCATTTCCCCATCCGCCGGGTCCGTCTTTATAGAAACCGGGTCCCCAGTTACTAAAATACCAGCCGAAGGCTTGGTCAAATCCGTTACCAAAATCGTTTTGATAAGTAGGCATAGAAGCTATTTCATTAACAAAGAATGAAGAGCTGATGTTTACGCCCATTTTGTTATAAACTTTCTTTTTGAAGTTACCACTTTTGGTTGTGATTAAAACCACACCGTTACGTCCTTCAGAACCATATAATGTAGTTGCAGCCAAACCTTTTAATACGTCAATACGCTCAATATTGTTTGGATCCAAATCCAAGAAACGACTTGAACCGTTGTTCCCGTTAACAAAGTTACCTTGAGCATTGGTTGAAGAGTCAAAAGGTACACCGTCAACAATAAACAAAGGTTGGTTACTTCCTGAGAAAGTACTCATACCACGAATCAAAACGTTTGTTCCGGAACCGGACATACCGTTTTGTTGTGTGATTTGCATACCTGATACTTTACCATCCAATACACGTGCAATATCACCAACAGGTTTTTCATTAAGAGCTTCAGTTTTTACACTGGTTACAGAGTAACCTAAAGCTTTCTTTTCACGTTTGATACCTTGAGCGGTTACAACCACTTCATTTAATTTAGAGCCCTCTTTCAACGCCACGTTTATGACGTTAGAGCTTTCTACTTTCTTTTCAACGGTATTATAACCAACATAAGAAAACACGAGCGTTTGACCCGCATTTGCTTTAATGCTGTATTTACCGTCAAAATCTGTTGTAGCACCTGTTTGGGTACCTTTTACAACAATATTAACACCCGGAAGCGGATCACCGTTTCCGGCATCAGTAACCACACCTGTGATTACTTTACCTTGTGCAAACGAAAGTTGCACAACTAACGCTAAGACCAGCGTTAAGATTACATTAAACTTTGTTCTCATCTTCTATTATTTTTGAGTTTGTCAACTACAAATATCTTAATAAAAAGTTAAATAAACAAATTTTAATTTTATATTTTTCTCTCAATTTGCTTTGTTAAAACCTCAATGACTGCTTGATGTTCACGTAAACATATTGAAAATCAGGACTGTATGAGTTGAAAAGTGCTTTTATGATTTCAATCTTTAAACTTTGATTTTTTTTTAGAAAACTAATGCCTACACCTGTGTTTACATAACGGGTTGTGGAATTATGCAGGTTATTTCTGCTTATATAGTCTCCAATAATGTAAAAATTTGTGTGGTTAAGCCGGTAAATAATGTCGTTTTTAAAACTTATAGTGCTCGAAAAGTTATCTTCCGGTAATGTTACCTTTCTAAATAGATCGTTTAGCAGGTTTGCCGGAGGGGTTATGTTTTCTTGATTGGTGTTATAAATTTGAAAATTATGAGTCAGTACAATGTGCTTTTGCAATTTTTCTGTTGAGCGGAGCCGGGTGTAAAATATTTTTTTGTCAGGTTTGTCAAAATTAATATCTAAGTGAGTTTGAAAACTAATTGACCAATTATTTGGTTTGTTGTCAAAATCTTTTCTGTAATAAATACCGCCAAACCGGTCGCTGTAATCATGCTTCTCTTTTGCTGTGAATTGGTAGGTGAAATTAATTCCGAAACTTTGTTTTTTTGTGCGGTAGGTCAATCGGGAAAGGTTGGTTAGAGCAAAACCGGTTGTATCTTTTCTTTTGGAAGATAAAAAATTAGATATCTCAAAATTACTGGCTTTAATAAAAGGGATTTGCGTGTTGAGTTGTATGTTTTGATTGTTGTCTTTTCTTTGCCATTCCAAGAAGATTTGTTCGCCAGCTTTAAATAAGTTAAAAAATTTTGTTTTAAGATTGCCTTCTAGTTGTAATTTGCTCTTTTTGGAATTGTAGTTGAATCCAATCATGCCGTCTATTTGGTTGTTTGGCATGTTTTGGAGTTTTAAAACCAAAAGATTTTGTCCCTGATAAAAATTAATAGCCGGTTGCGATTTTAGTTTAAAGCCGGTTTCGTTGTTAACGAAATTTGAAATTGTTTTGGTGTTTTGTGAATTGATTGTTTTGCCGTCAACCATTTTGTTAAGAATTTTCCGGATGTTTTTCGGGAAATTGTGTGGAGGTATAATGACCAAACTGTCAATTTTACTTTTGTTGTCTTTTAAAATATGATAAAAAATATGTAAGTCTTTTTTGCAAATTTTAATACTATCCGGTTGTAAACGGTTGAACAAAAAGCCTGCTTGGATGAGGGAGTCGTTGATGGATTGAAGGCGTTTGTTAAGATTGGCAAGCGTTGTTATTTCAGAATATTTATTTATATATATATATAATGTATCATTGATTTTTGAACCTTTAATATGTTTTTGTGTCTTATTATGCTCAATATGAGTGC
>JALVLX010000252.1 GCA_027032855.1 Flavobacteriales bacterium
TTGTCACCGAATTTTTCATAATTTTTTTGACCGGTCAATTTGTCTCGATATTTTCGGATTAAATATTGTAGTTTCTTCCCTTTAAAATAACCGGTTTTTACGACAGAAATATTATTTGGTATGTTAGATATTTCCCAACTTTCACCGGTGTGATTATTCGGAATATTTTTGTTTAAAATGCTTTTTAATTTTGTGCCTCCCCAAGGTTTTTCTTTGAAAATCGGTTCAAATTCCAAAGGTTTTTGTAGCATTTTAAGTGCTAATTGCTCTTTTAATTTGTCCAGCGAATTGGTAAAAATTATTTTAAACCATTCGGTATAATTTTCAGGGTGTTTTTTTATATCTGCTTCAATGTTTTCTAGTGTTTCATACTTATAAGCCATTACCTCGTCTTTGTTGATTTCAGGTAATTCATTGCTAAAACCAATCATGACATGGTCAAGCTCATGTTCTGTTAAGCCGTTATCAAACGGTGCTTTGTAAACAAAATGGAATACTTCTTTTAATTCAGCTTTCATACCCATTTCTTCCCTCAAACGGCGTTTACCCGCTTCAATATTTGTTTCATTTTTTCGTTGGTGACTGCAAACTGTGTTGGTCCATAAGCGGGGGGAGTGGTATTTGTGTGCAGCACGTTGTTGCAAGAGTAATTCGCCTTTGTCATTAAATATAAATACTGAAAATGCACGGTGTAATAAAGCTTTTTCATGTGCTTCCATTTTGGGGGCATAGCCCAAAACTTCATCATTTTCATTGACCAGTATGACTCGTTCTTCTTGCATAATCAAAAATATTTTTCAAAGATATAAATTTATGTTTGTTATATTAAAAAAATGTTTACTTTTGCAACAAAAGTTACAGTGTAACAGGTTTCAAAACCTATTACGACAATTAAGAATAGAAATATGAACAAACAATTTTCATATAATCAATTTGGTCGCAACAACAAGATAGAAGCTTGTCCTATCTCGTATGATCAAGTCAACAAAAATTTAATCAAGGCTTACAGTAGTATAGTTTTGATTGTATTAGCTTACACATTAATTACCAGGTACTTTTGGGCGATGTATTTAATCAGTTTTGATTTTTTTATCCGTATTTTTGCCGGTATAAAATATAGTCCGCTTTGTAATTTATTGACGGGCATGATGAGAATTACGCCTTTAAAACCCGTTTTAGTCAATGCCGCCACCAAAAAAATTGCGGCTCAAGTAGGGTTGATCATTGCTGTAGGCGTATGTGTAACTCATTTGCTGGGGTATGATTTGCTTTCAAGTTTATTCATTTATATGTTTATGTTTGCCATTAGTTTGGATTTGTTTTTCAATTACTGTTTAGCCTGTAAATTACAAAGTTTGTATTTGACTTATTTTAAGAACCGTTAGTTAAAAGTGCCCCTGCCAAGAATCGAACTTGGATCTACGGTTTAGGAAACCGCTATTCTATCCATTGAACTACAGGGGCTTTAAATATGCAGACCTAGCAAGTTTAATTAACTTACTAGGTCTTTATAAAATATCTATTTACAGTATTTTAATCTGTCAAAATTTGTCATTTTTCAGACATTTTCATTCTCATCTTTTTCCTGATTTTCATCTTTATCGGGATGTTTTATTTTGAAAAATAGTTTTTCTTTTTTTCTATTATAGTCCATGATAACAGTATCACCTTCATTTACATGGTCTTCCAAAATTTCTTCAGCCAGAGCATCTTCTACATATTTTTGTATAGCCCGTTTTAACGGACGTGCGCCATATTGTTTGTCATAGCCTTTGTCAGCAATAAAATCTTTGGCTTTATCGGTAATACTAAAGTTATATCCTAATTCCTTGATACGTTTATAGACTTTTTGGAGCTCTATATCAATAATTTTATGAATATCTTCTTTTTCTAAGGCATTAAATATAATAATGTCATCAATCCGGTTTAAGAATTCCGGCGCAAAAGTTTTTTTCAAAGCTTTTTCAATGACGCCTTTGGCGTGTTCTTCAGCTTGCGACAATTTGGCACTAGTTCCAAATCCAACGCCTTGTCCAAAATCTTTGAGCTGACGGGCTCCGATATTTGAGGTGAGAATAATCACGGTATTTCTAAAATCAATTCTACGTCCCAAACTATCTGTAATAAAACCTTCGTCCAAAATTTGCAAAAGCATATTGAACACATCGGGGTGGGCTTTTTCAATCTCGTCAAACAATACAACAGAGTAGGGTTTGCGTCTGACTTTTTCAGTTAACTGTCCGCCTTCTTCGTAACCAACATATCCCGGAGGCGCCCCGATTAAGCGTGATAGCGCAAATTTTTCCATATATTCGCTCATATCAATACGAATCAGCGCATCTTCATTGTCAAAGAGCTCTTTGGCCAAAACTTTTGCCAATTGTGTTTTACCGACACCGGTTTGTCCTAAAAATATGAAGGAACCGATTGGTTTGTTCGGATCTTTTAAGCCTAAACGATTTCGTTGAATGGCTTTTACAACCTTATCAACCGCTTCATCTTGCCCAATTACATTTGATTTGAGAATATTACTCAAATTTTTCAATTTTGAAGTTTCAGCTTGTGCAATACGATTAACGGGAATGCCGGTCATCATAGATACCACATCGGCAACTTCTTCTTCACCAACGGTATGACGGGATTCCTTCATCTCTTCTTGCCATTTTTCTTGAGCTTTAACCAATTGGCTTTCTACATATTTTTCATCATCCCTGTATTTGGCAGCCAGCTCAAATTGTTGAGCTTTAGCTGCTTGTTGTTTTTTCTCTTTGACTTCTTCCAATTTGTTTTCTAAAGACAAAATGTATTCCGGCACAACAATATTTGTTATATGTACACGAGAACCTGCTTCGTCCAAAGCATCGATGGCTTTGTCGGGCAGGTTGCGGTCTGTCATATATCGATTAGTCAATTTGACTGCCGCTTCAATTGCTTCATCGGTAAATTTTACACTGTGGTGATTTTCGTATTTATCTTTAATGTTGTGTAATATTTGTATCGTTTCTTCCACGCTGGTGGGTTCTACGAGAACCATTTGAAAACGTCGTGCCAAGGCACCGTCTTTTTCAATATATTGGCGGTATTCATCTAGGGTGGTTGCACCGATAGTTTGTATTTCGCCACGTGCCAGTGCGGGTTTAAACATATTGGAAGCGTCTAACGAGCCTTGTGCGCCACCGGCACCAACGATAGTATGTATTTCGTCGATGAAAAGGATAACGTTTTTGTTTTTTTCAAGCTCGTTCATTAAGTTTTTCATGCGCTCTTCAAACTGTCCGCGATATTTGGTACCTGCTACTAAGCTGGCTAAATCCAGTGCAACTACACGTTTGTTAAAAAGTACACGGGATACCTGTTTTTGGACAATCCGTAAGGCCAAACCTTCGACTATGGCAGATTTACCAACGCCGGGTTCCCCAATTAAGATGGGGTTATTTTTCTTGCGACGGCTCAATATCTGGGAAACACGTTCAATTTCTTTTTGTCTTCCGACTACAGGATCCAATTTTCCTTGTTCTGCAAGTTTGGTCAAATCACGACCGAAGTTATCCAAAACCGGTGTTTTGGATTTGGATTGTTGACGTCTGCGAGGTCGTCCAAAAGGTTTGTCTTCGCCAAACCCTTCACTGCCTCCAAAAGGATTATCTGCTTCATCTCGAGGTAAATCTGAAAAAGGATTTTCTTCATCAAAACTTTCTTCTTCTTTGTCTCGAGACATATCGTCCATAAACATATCGATATAAACCATTTTTAAATCTTCATAATCTAAATCATAACGGCTGAAAGTTTGACTTACTTGGTCTTTCTCGTTGTATAAAATACTGATAAATAAATGTGCCGTGTTTATTTGGTCTTCCTTAAAAGTTTTTGACAATAAGTAAGAACGTTTCAGGGCATTGGAAGCATCATGGGTTAGGGTAATAACCGATTTGTCTTGTATTGTTAAGTTAGTGTCTGATTTTATTGGTATTAATTGCCTGATTCTCATTAATAATCGTTCCATAGGCAGATCGTATTCTGCCTTCAATAAGCGTACAATTCTACTATCCTCAGAGCTGAGCAAGGTGTATGTCAGATGCTCTGTGCCGACAAACTTATTTCCGTTTTTGTAGGCTAAATCACGGCTTTTGAGAATGATTTTTTTGAGTGTTTTGCTGTATTTTTCTTCCATGAAATACTATATAATTTAACGAGGTAAAATTACAAATTTTTTATAGAATTGCCTTACATTAATATGTTAAAGTTTGATTAAATAAAAAATGTATTGCTTGTACTTGTTTTTTTGTGAAAAATATTGTGTTCTGTTGTTAAATTATTTATTATAAACAATCTTTTTTTATATTTGGTAAAAATTTTATTTTATTTTATTTTATGACTTTTACTATTGCACAGTTAGCTGTTATTTCTTATTTGGTTGGTTTTGGTTTTTTACTCCTCATCCGTTCTTATGATATTTATGACAGGGAACCTTTGTGGAAGATGATTTTACTGTCTTTTTTTGGAGGCATTGTTTCTGTAATAGCTACTTCAGTTTTGTATGCTTTCATACATCCTGAATTTAATTTGACAGATGCCATATTGAAAGTAGGAACAGTAGAAGAGTTTTCTAAACTCTTTGCTTTGTTTGTTTTATATAGAATTATTCGTAAAGAATTTGACGAAATTGTCGATGGAATTATCTATGTTGCTGCTGTTTCGCTTGGTTTTTCGGTTATAGAAAATATTTTTTATGCCCAACATGCGGATTTTCAATTATCATTGCTTTTTAAACGTTTTATTTTTGCTACTGTAGGTCACATTTCTTTTTCTGTATATATGGGAATTGCATTTTATGTACACAAAAAAATACGTAAAAATTACAGCGGGCTATTTTTGTCTTTTGTGTTAGCGACATTGGCTCATGGTTTGTATGATGGTTTCCTTTTTAATAGGGATTTAACGGCATTCTTTATTCCGCTATATATTTTCTTGATTTATTTGCAGTTCAGGTTGCTCAAAGTGGCTTACGCATATTCTAAAATGAAGGACGTTTTCAAATATGTTGACTTTAAAATATTGCAGAATAGTGTAAGTAATGTCCATTGTTGTAATTGTCATGAGAATGACACAAGACAAACAAAATTTAAAAAGGCGAAAATTTCTATTTGTAATAATTGTGAGCATTTGATTATTTCAAAAAAAGATTTTAGTCGTCTGTTGAAGTACTATCGTCCAAAATTAAAACGGAAAACTTTTTTTAAAATCCTTGATATGACAGGTGATATGGTAGCTTTGAATGATGATAATACGATTTTGTATGATACCGGAAAAGAACGTTTGAATGCCGGATTTGCTGATTTTAAAGGTTGGCTTTATGATGAAAACAAAAAAGATTTGAAAAAATACCATCAAACGCTCGAAGGACGCATTTTTTATCAACTGGGTTTTAAATATTTGGCCTGATGTGTACAAAAAGAATATTTGTCGGGAGTTTTATAAGACACGAAGTACTCAATCAATTGTTTGAATTTTCTAAGCAAAGATTGGATAACCTTGGTCTGTTCAAATGGACACGAACACCGGAGAATTTTCATATTACCTTTCACTTTTTTGGAAAGATGTCTTGTGATGATATTGAAAGACTACGTGAAATCATTCAACATTTTTCTCAAGAAACTTATGATTTTGATTTGTATTTAAAAGGTTTGGATTTTTTTATACGAAAAAGAAAACCTTCGGTTTTGTATGCCGGATTACAACCTAGCAAAGAACTATTTGAGTTGCATCAAGAAATACAAAATCAGTTGTTTCAAGCAGGATTTATCACAGAGCCACAGATGAGATTTGTGCCACATATTACTTTTGCCAGGATAAAGAAAGTTTCATCTATTTTTTCTTCCCAACTTTATTTAATCAATCAAAAGTATGAACCTTTACGTTTAAATCCGATAAAAGTTGAAATTATTGAAAGTGTTTTGTCACCAAAAGGTGCTTTGTACCGGGGGATTTGAACACATAAATCGATTAATAATTCATAAAATGATAGTCAAAATATTATTAATATTTACCGGAGTTTTTGTTATTCTTTTAGGTTTGTTTTTATCTTTTTCAATCATTATGTATTCCGGAAAAGAAAGGGATAGTTCAGGGTATTATTTTTTAGTATTCAGTTTGTCTATTCTGGTTTCAGGTTTTCTTATTTTACAAAATGGCATAAAAAGAAATTATAAATCCAATTAAGATTGATTGACATATAGTCGCGTTTAGATAAATTATATTGTTAAAATTTTCGTTTTTTTTCCGTATTTTTACGCTCAAAATTTTACTTATGAAACCATATTTGGAATTATTACAACATATATTAGATAATGGTGTGTATAAAAGTGACCGCACAGGAACCGGAACCCGGAGCGTATTTGGCTATCAAATGCGTTTTGATTTGCAAAAAGGTTTTCCTTTGGTGACGACTAAAAAGGTTCACTTAAAATCTATTATTCACGAGTTGTTATGGTTTTTGAAAGGTGATACAAACATTAAATATTTACAAGAAAACGGCGTGCGAATATGGAATGAATGGGCAGATGAAAACGGTGATTTGGGCCCTGTTTACAGTGCACAATGGCGTAATTGGAACAATGATGGTATTGATCAAATAGCTCAAGTAGTTGAAACTTTGAAAAAGAATCCCGATAGCCGTCGGATGTTGGTGTCGGCATGGAATCCTTCGGTTATGCCTGATACTTCAAAAAGTTTTGCGCAAAATGTGGCAGAAGGCAAAGCCGCTTTACCGCCTTGTCATGCATTTTTCCAGTT
>JALVLX010000253.1 GCA_027032855.1 Flavobacteriales bacterium
CAACAATTTTTCGTCCAAACCCTCGGCTGACAAATCAGCCCAAACGGAACCGTCCGGTTTGCGGTAAAAAATACCTTTTTTCAGCCCTTCTTCAACAACTTGTTTTCCTAACAAATAGGTTTCACTCTCGTAGTAATTTTTATCAAAACTAACACCAAGATTTTTGTAGGTTTCGTTAAAACCTTCATACACCCAGCCGTTCATCTTGTGCCATAACGCCATCACTTCGGGGTCTTTGGCTTCCCATTTGCGTAGCATATCTTGGGCTTCCAACAAAATAGGCGCTTGTTTCTTGGCGTCATCTTTGTCAACGCCGCTATCTGTTAGTTCTTTGATTTGCTTTTTATATTCTTGGTCAAATTTCACATAATATTTTCCGGCTAAGTGGTCGCCTTTCAGACCGCTGCTTTCAGGCGTTTCACCATTACCGAATTTTTGCCACGCCAACATGGATTTGCAGATATGAATACCACGATCGTTGATGATTTGTGTTTTTATCACGGGCTTACCGGTAGCTTTGTATATTTCGCTGATACTGTGCCCCAACAGATTGTTACGAATATGTCCCAAGTGCAAAGGCTTGTTAGTATTAGGCGATGAATATTCAACCATTAACGATTTTAGACCGGTGTCTGTAGGGGTTAATCCGAAATTTTCATCATCGTAAATTCGGTTGAGAAAATTGATATAATAAGCCGGATCAATCACCAAATTTAAAAAACCGCTTACGACATTGAAATCTTTGATTTGCGATAAATGTTCTTTGAGAAAGTTCCCGACATTATTGGCAACTTCCACCGGATTTTTCTTTAATTGCTTGACATACGGAAACACCACCAAAGTAATGTCGCCTTCAAAATCCTTACGGGTGGTTTGCAATTCGGGTTTGTCAATTTTTAAATCGTAAAGTTGCTGAAAAGCTTCTTGTATTTTTTCTTGTAAAATTTGTTCCATTATACTTTATACTTTATCATGCAAAAGTACGGAAATAATGTTGAATTTGATAAATAGTTATTTTTTGATTTTTATTAAAAGTTAATGTCGTTATTCAGATATTTTCTTCATCGGTATTCTCCATTTTTATTAGACAAAAGAGTATTTGATGTGTCGGTAAGCAATATTTTCATCTGAGTAATAGCAATTTGATTGAGTTTGATCAATCGTTCACTTTGCGGTAAGCCGTCATTAATGAAAACAGCATTCAGGTTTTCTAAATTTGCCAAACATACCAATTAACTTACATTGGCATAGTCGCGGATATTTCCTTTTTTATCGGGGTTTTCGTCCCGCCACTGCTTGGCGGTTTTGCCGAATAGTGCCATATTTAGCACATCTGCTTCATTGGCATACACAAAATTAATCTGCTTTTTACTTAAATTTTCGGGGATTAAATTTTGTTTTATGGCATCTGTATGTATGCGGTAATTTATTTTTGCCAGTTCACGCTTAGCAGTCCAACCAAGTAATTTTTGTTCCTCTTCTTTTAGTCGTTGGAATTCTTTTATTAAGTAAATTTTAAATTGCGGTGATACCCAAGAAGCAAATTCAAAAGCAATATCTTTATGTGCATAAGTACCACCATATCTTCCCGCCTTTGCAACAATGCCTATTGAATTGGTTTTTGCAACCCACTGTTTAACAGATAATATAAAGCGATTTAAACCGGCACGGTTTTTAATTCCCTCGAATTCGGGGGAATTAAAATCAGGATTATGTAATTCCTCCCAAATACCCAAAAATTCAATAGTGTTTTTATTTCGCAACCATTTTTCAATCAGAGCAAGACCATTTTCTATCCCTTTGACCATATCTGTTAAAGAAATATAATCATCTTTTGTAATTGTAATGCTACGATCTAATACAACAATATTTTTATAATTCTTACGCATAATAATTTTATTGGATAATTTTTGTTATAAAACTTTTAAAACTACTAATTCTGTTATACTCGATAGCACAAAATATTTCTATTCTGCCTCATTTCTAAACCGGTCGAATTCGACCGGTTTAAAATCCTTATATTTCACTTCCATTAACTTCTATTTTTTTCTTACTCATTGAACTTATAGTTTATTTTTTATCATTTTCTTCACAATTAATTTTTAACCGGATATTTTTCACGCCATTCTTCTTCCAAATCGGCAAAAATCTTGCGGTAATTCTCATTATCCGGATTGATTTGTAGTAATGTTTGGCAAGTTCTGAGTGCATCGCCTGTCATACCGGCATTTTTTTCACCGAGTAATTTGACATACAAAAGATTTTCATCTCCGGGAAATA
>JALVLX010000254.1 GCA_027032855.1 Flavobacteriales bacterium
CTTTACAATATTATGAAGACTTTTTGACGCGATTTGATACTAATGATAAAGAGCAAATCCGCTTTGTCAAATCCCGAATCAAAGATTTAAAACAAAAATTGTTTTTAAAAAAACGCTGATTTTTGTTTATTGATGTATCAAAACATATCTGTCTCCGTCTTTTGACATGGTCAAAGTCCCGGTGTTAAAAGTATAATGCCAGTTACCGGACAGGATTAAAGAATTGTCGATATTGGCAGGCCATGCACTCAGATTTTCAAAGCTTATGGTATCAGCAGCAATTTGATAGTTGCCATTGCCAATAGCCGGAAAATAAACGCTATCACTAGTACCGTTAAATTCGTTATTCTGCAACTGTAACGTAACGTTTGAAGTGGTGCCATTTCTTTCAAAACGTCCGGTGTAATTACCTTCAATACCCGGAGATTCCGGTTCGTTATTATTTGACTTATTACAGCCAAAAACAATTAGACTAAAAACCGTTAATAAAAATAAATACTTTTTCATATCACAATTATTTAACATTAAGAAATTAAGCTCATTAAGACTATAGATTCCTCATCGCTCCCTGCGGTTGCTCAGTCGGAATGACAAATGTGCAATTATGTTACTGCACTTGAAAGACAATCGATGTCACTTCGATCCCTACGAAAGTAGGGAGAGAAATCTCATTCTCAATTATTATTTAATCGCACTTCGCACTTTCCGCTAATTTACTTTTCAAAATCACGTAATTGGTCAATAATTTTATGTGCCGTCAAATCAAACTGCACCGGTACGATAGACACATAGCCGTTTTTTATGGCATAAACGTCGGTATCTTGCCCTTTGTCTTCATAAGAAAAATTGCCGTTGAGCCAATAATAATCGCGACCGAACGGATTGGTACGTTTGTCATAAGTTTCGTTCCACTTGTCCATAGCTTGGCGGGCAATTTTAACGCCTTTTATGCCGTCCAAAGGCAAGTAAGGGATATTAACATTTAAGGCGATACCTTTTGGTAAACCGTTTTGCAACACATGCGAAGCAATTTTGTGCATATAAAATTTTGCAGGTTTCAAATCAGCATTCCAATCGTAATTGTCAAGAGAAAAACCTATAGAAGGAATCTCTTCAATGGCACCTTCGATGGCTGCTCCCATGGTGCCGCTGTATAATACATTGATAGAATTGTTTACGCCGTGATTAAGACCTGAAACCAACAAATCCGGTTTGCGGTCAACAGCATGAGCCAAGCCCAGCTTGACGGCATCAACCGGCATACCGTTGGTTTTAAATTCTTTTTGCGGACCATCGTCTATTTTTATAGGATCTAAATGCAAAGGTTGGTGAATGGTTACGGCGTGTCCTTTACCGGAATGAATTCGATCCGGAGCAACGACTACCACATCACCCAAACGGTTCATCATTTCAATCAATGCACG
This sequence comes from Flavobacteriales bacterium, assembly GCA_027032855.1. Taxonomy (GTDB): domain Bacteria; phylum Bacteroidota; class Bacteroidia; order Flavobacteriales; family Flavobacteriaceae; genus WGBX01. The sequence continues at coordinate 1,425 of JALVLX010000254.1, forward strand.
AATGCCTGGGGCAGTAATGCCGTCATCATTGGTTACAAAAATCAATGGTTTTGACATAAAAGATGTTTTTTAAAGCATAAAGATAGGGAAAATTAGTTGAAAGTTGAATGTTAAAAGTTGAAAGTTTTTTGTTCAAAGTATTTAATAAGGGTGTTTCAAATGATACTGTAACTACAACATCATCAACAATTACAAAATTATTTTTAAAAGTTTTTGATATTAATAAAAAAATGCGGAATAGCATTTGTAAAGTGTAATTTTATTGAAATAAAACAAAAACGTTAATTTTTATATATACTTTACAAGTTCTCAACTTTTTTTGTAAGTTTGTTTTATAAATTTGTACTAAGAAATTAATCTTAAAAATTATAGTTTATGAAAAAAATTACTTTTTTGTTTTTATTGACCGGTTTTTGGGCTTTTGCTCAAAATTTTACCGATGCAACCGGAGCTTTACCGCAATTGACCTATGGCATTAGTGCTTGGGGGGATTATGACGGCGATGGTGATTTAGACCTTTATTTTTCAGGAAATCTCAATGCCAATAGTAATGGCGGCGGTTTGTACGAAAATGACAACGGAACCTTTACTTTGGTAACTGCTTCAGGTTTACCATTGTACTATATTGGTGCTGCTCAATGGGGTGATATGGATAACGATGGAGATTTGGACCTCGTTGTAATGGGAGCGGATATTAATAGCAATGGATTTTCAAAAGTATTTGTCAATAACGGAAACGGAACATTTACCGATGCCAATGCAGGATTACCCGATGTTTATATGGGAGACCTTAATTTGGGAGATATTAACGGTGACGGTTTGTTGGATATTGCCATCACAGGATTTG
>JALVLX010000255.1 GCA_027032855.1 Flavobacteriales bacterium
TTAAAAGTGGAAAGTGCGATTTCCGACATCGGATACCGACAATAGTCGGTACAGGCTATCGGACATCAAATAACCAAATAACCAAATAACCAAATAACCAAATAACCGATTAACCATATAACCAGATAAAAATGAACTTATTACATCCTGAAACTTTAGTATTTTGGACGACTTTGTTCTTCTTATTATTCTTTTTCCTGTTTGTAAAAATGGCGTGGAAACCCATTTTGAAAACCATTAAAGAAAGAGAAAAATCAATAGAAGATGCTTTGTTGGAAGCTGATAAAGCGCGAGAAGAAATGGCGCAATTGAAAGCTGACAATCAAAAAATCTTAAACGAAGCGCGTGCGCAACGCGACGAAATGCTCAAAGAAGCTAAAACTTTAAAAGAGCAAATCATCAGCAAAGCACGCGAAGAAGCTCAAGCCGAAGCCGGTAAAGAAATAGCCAAAGCCAAACAAGTGATTGAAAGCGAAAAACAAGCCGCTATCAAAGAATTGAAAAATCAAGTTTCGGAATTGTCTATCAATATTGCCGAAAAAGTTCTTGGCGAAGAGCTAAAAGATAAGAACGAGCAAGTGAAACAAGTTGAAAAATTGATTTCAGATATCAAATTTAATTAGTATGAAAGCAGCCAAACGCTACGCCAAAGCCCTTTTTGAAATCTCGTCAAGCAACTTAGACGCGGTTCAAAAAGATATGCACCGGCTCAAAGATACATTTGAATCTCATCCGGATTTGTTGAAATTCTTAAAAAATCCTACGGTTGCCGCTTCTAAAAAATTGGCAGCTGTTCAAAAATTATTCGGTGCAAATGTATCTGACAATACCGCTAAACTCATCAACTTATTGGGTCAAAAAGACCGTTTAAGTTTGTTGAAAAATATTGCTGTTTCTTTTAACGAATTGTATAAAAACAGTAAAGGTATCAAAGAAGCAGAAGTAATTTCGGCCATACCTTTAGACGACACTTTGAAGAACGGCATTCTTAATAAAATTAAAGAAATAACCGGAAGTAGTCAAATCAAATTGACCAATAAAGTCGATCCGAGCATAATGGGTGGCTTTATCTTAAACATAGACGATTTGCGCTATGATGCCAGCATATCCGGTAAACTGGCAAAAATTAAATCAAAATTGGAAGCATAAAAACATCAAAAATTATGGCAGAAATAAAACCATCAGAGATTTCGGCAATCATTAAAGAACAACTGGCAGGCGTTGACGCAACTGCTTCGCTCGAAGAAACCGGTTCGGTTCTTCAAGTCGGTGACGGGATTGCCTTGGTATATGGCTTAAACAATGCACAATACGGCGAATTGGTCCAGTTTGACAACGGTTCGGAAGGTGTTGTGTTGAATTTGGAAGAAGACAACGTAGGGATTGTAATTTTAGGTCCCTATACGGATATTAAAGAAGGTTCAAATGTCAAACGTTTGAACAAAATTTTGTCTATTCCCGTAGGCGAAGGTATCGTGGGACGTGTTGTAAACACTTTGGGACAACCTATTGACGGTAAAGGTCCTATTCAAGGTGAAACTTATGATTTGCCTTTGGAACGTAAAGCTCCCGGTGTTATCTATCGTCAACCTGTAAACGAACCTTTACAAACCGGTATCAAAGCCATTGATGCGATGATTCCTATTGGTCGTGGACAGCGTGAGTTGATTATTGGTGACCGTCAAACCGGTAAAACTACTGTTGCCGTTGATACCATCATCAACCAAAAAGAATTTTATGACCGTGGTGAGCCGGTTTACGCTATCTATGTTGCAATCGGACAAAAAGCTTCTACGGTTGCACAAATACACAAAACGCTTGAAGATGCCGGCGCTATGGCATACACTACTATTGTTGCCGCCAACGCATCTGACCCGGCGCCTATGCAAGTATATGCACCTTATGCCGGTGCTGCCATCGGTGAGTTCTTTAGAGACAGCGGTCGTTCGGCTTTGATTGTTTATGATGATTTGTCAAAACAAGCTGTCGCTTACCGTGAAATTTCGTTATTGTTACGTCGTCCACCGGGACGTGAAGCCTATCCGGGTGACGTATTCTACTTGCACTCACGTCTATTGGAACGTGCTGCAAAAGTGATTGACAATGACGAAGTAGCTAAAAAAATGAACGACGTACCCGCACCGCTTAAACCGATGCTTAAAGGTGGTGGTTCTTTGACCGCTTTACCGATTATCGAAACACAAGCCGGTGACGTGTCTGCTTATATCCCTACTAACGTTATCTCTATTACAGAC
>JALVLX010000256.1 GCA_027032855.1 Flavobacteriales bacterium
AACCTACGAACCAGTTTTTAAGGTTGATTTACAACGGTTTATCTTAATTTAGACCTATCAGTTTTTGGGAAACCTAACAGGTCATGCAACATTACGAACTTTATAAACATTATGAACTTTCAACAAAAAAAAAGCCGCTGCATACATACAACGGCTTTTTGATTAAAGATTTTTGCGTTTACCTAATCCTGTCAACGGATTTTACAAGCCTTTCGTCCCGCTTGATATACTTATTGGCGATAAGTAAAAAAACGATAGAAATGACCGGAACTAACAACTTAATATCCTTCTCAGAAAATGATTTTTCTCCGGATAATAATCCGACATGGTATATAGATAAACCCAAAAGAACTATTAATACAAAGATAGATAAATTATTTAATTTGATTTGCAATTTTCTGTTATTAAACAAAAAAATATTGACCAAAATCAACAAAGCCGGTATGCCGGTGGCAAAACCATACAGTTGGTTATCTGTAAAAATCTCAAAATAAGCCAAATAAACATAAAAACCTGCGACTAAAAAGCCCAAAAACATATAAATTGTTTGAATTCGTTGAAGCATTTTTCTAATTTTTGAACAAAAATAAAACAAAATTGCTACGGAATAAAAAAAATTTACTATTATTGCACTATAATTACTTATCTACAAGAGCACATTATCCTTATTATTTTATAAAATTTGTAAAACCCTCTCGTTATTTACATATTATAAAACTGTTATAAAAACAAACAACAAAATACAAAATTATATATGTTTGATATTGAATCATTAAAACAACTAAAACTGGTTGCACTACAAGAGATAGCCAAAACCATTGGGATAAAAAAATATTACCATTTGAAAAAAATGGAATTGATTTACAAAATTTTGGATTTTCAAGCCGATCATCCCGAAGAAGTCAAGGAAAAAGCTAAACAATTACATCTGGAAGAAAAAAAGGATGAAATGATTGCCAAAAAACCCGGACGTCCCAAGAAAAAACAAACGCAAAAGAAACAGCAAAAATCTACAAAACCATCGCAAGAAGACGAAAAACAACAACCTGTTGAGACTACCAATAAAACCCGGAAAAAACGCCCCCGAAAAAAACGTCAGCAAGACAACAACGGTCAACAAAACGACCCCAAGCAAACAAGTTTGTTTACTGATAATGAAGAACAAAAAAACAAACAAGTTGAACCGGCAACAATCAATAAAAAAGTTGATGAAAATAAAGAACAAAAAAGCAATTTGCCTGTAGTCAAAGAAGAAAACAAAGACAATCAAAAGCAAAATGCCAAACAAAATAACAAGCAACAAAACAATAATAACCGTCAAAATCAAAAACACCAAAAAAATCAAAAAAACAAACGTGAAGAGTTTGAATTTGACGGTATCATAGAAGCTGAAGGCGTTTTGGAAATTTTATCGGACGGTTACGGTTTCTTGCGCTCATCGGATTTTAATTATTTGAGTTCCCCCGATGATATATATGTTTCTCCATCACAAATCAGATTGTTCGGACTAAAAACCGGCGATACCGTTCAAGGTTTGGTACGCCCGCCCAAAGAAGGTGAAAAATTTTATCCGTTGCTGAAAGTTTTTAAAATCAATAACCAAGACCCCGATATTGTTCGCGACCGCGTGGCGTTTGAACACTTAACACCTCTATTTCCGGATGAAAAATTGAATATTGCCGGCAGACGCAGTACTTTATCCACACGTATTGTCGATTTGTTTGCGCCTATCGGTAAAGGACAACGTGCCATGATTGTGTCACAACCCAAAACCGGTAAAACTATCTTATTGAAAGATTTAGCCAATGCCATTGCTGCAAACCACCCCGAAGTGTATCAAATCATCTTACTGATTGACGAACGACCGGAAGAAGTTACCGACATGAAACAAAGCGTCACCGGCGAAGTGATTGCTTCCACTTTTGACGAATCGGCAGACCGCCATGTCAAAGTAGCCAATATCGTTATTGAAAAAGCCAAGCGTATGGTAGAAAGTGGTATGGACGTGGTTATTTTGCTCGATTCCATTACCCGTTTGGCGCGTGCTTACAATACCGTGCAACCTATGTCCGGCCGGGTCTTATCCGGTGGGGTTGACTCCAACGCACTACATAAACCCAAACGTTTCTTTGGGGCGGCAAGAAATATCAAAGAAGGCGGTTCGTTGACCATTGTCGCTACTGCTTTGATTGATACCGGCTCCAAAATGGATGAAGTCATCTTTGAAGAATTTAAAGGTACCGGTAA
>JALVLX010000257.1 GCA_027032855.1 Flavobacteriales bacterium
CTTTTTCATAGTTAAATATAAAAAATTATCTTTTAAAGTATAAAACAATTTTTCCACCTTGACCGGTATTTGAAATAGTAAATTTATCCTTTGTTAATTTGTCTATATCAAAAGTACTTTGAATACCACCACTGACCTGAGAAATCAAATCTATTTTAGAATCTTTATCCTTTAATTCCCAAGTACCATAATTTACTACTTGATTAGAAGCATCATGAAAATAAAAATCTCCTGAAACTGCTGCAACAAATTTAACACTAAATGTTTGAGTGTCAGATAAATCTCCGTCAGAATCATATTCTTCATATTTATAATAGTTCCAAGAATCTTCTGTAAGTAATTCTTCAGCAGAAGGTTTAGAGTCCTCTTCTTTCTTACAAGATTGTAAAGAAGATATAAAAGCAACAGCTAATAAAAACACAAAAATTTTTTTCATAATAAACATTTTTTAATTAATAATAACATTACAAATTTATAAAAAAATAAAAGAAAAAAAATGATAATTGTTATAAATATCATAAATTAATCTGTATTCAAAAATGAAATATTGAAATGATGATATTTCGGTAGAACATAAAAATCTAGGATTCAATTAAAAAATTTTGTCAATCACAAAAAAAAGAATGAAATATCACGCAAAATAATAAAGCCCCGTAGGGGTGCTCCAATAGCATGAAAATTACAGTTCACTTCCACGGAGTTTTTTCTTTGTATATCAATCTAACATACTGCAAACAGTTTGCCCCTACGAGGCTTATATGTCCTTATATTTCTTATATGGTTTTTAATTGACAAGCATGTTTACCAACTAAAGTCAAAATAAAACCAAAAAAGTGTGCATTTACCCTGAAAATTAGTCCAAGTAAAAATTCGTTTTTCTTAAAATATTGTATTTTTGCCCTCTATGACAAACACAAATTATAACAATTGGCAGGAAAAAATTTCCGGTGATAAGATTTTAGTTATTGCCGGTCCTTGTAGTGCAGAAACTGAAGAGCAGGTTCTGACAACAGCTCATGGTGTCAAAAAAGCCGGAGGTCACATATTTCGTGCAGGCATTTGGAAACCACGTACCCGCCCCGGAAATTTTGAAGGTGTTGGTGCTATCGGATTAAAATGGGTGCAGCGAGCCAAGCAAGAAACAGGCTTGTTAACAGCGGTAGAAGTAGCTAATCCTAATCACGTGGATTTGGCTCTCAAGCATGATATTGATGTACTTTGGATTGGTGCCCGAACCAGTGTCAATCCCTTTTCGGTACAAGAAATTGCAGATGCTTTGCATGGGACTGACAAAATAGTTTTGGTAAAAAATCCCATCAATCCGGATTTAGCGCTTTGGATAGGTGCTATGGAACGAATTGCCAAAGCCGGTATCGAAAAATTGGGAGCCATTCATCGCGGGTTTTCCAGTTTTAAAAAAATGCCCTACCGTAATGAACCTTTGTGGCAAATCCCCATAGATTTAAAAACTCGTTTTCCGTTGCTACCACTGATTAACGACCCGTCACATATTTCAGGTAAACGTGAGAATATCTTCGATATTGCACAAACCGCCATACAGTTACTCTTTGACGGTGTGATGATTGAAACTCACATAGACCCCGAAAATGCGTGGAGTGATGCTCGCCAACAAATAACACCGGAAGCTTTGGCTAAAATGATTCCAAAGTTTATACCGCCCACAGACAAAGTCTTTAACACCGACTTGCTCAAATCTTTTAAGTTGCTTAGAAAAGAAATTGATGATTTAGACACAGAATTAGTGCAGTTGTTAAAAAACCGGCAAGATAAAATAGAAGAAATCGGCCGGTTAAAATTCAAAGATAATGTCGCCATTTATCAAAAAGAACGTTGGTTAGACATTTTAAACAAAGCTATTGAAAACGCACAAGAAAATAATGTAAACCGTAAGTTTATTGAACAATTATTTCGCTTATTGCACCAAGAAAGTTTAAAACTGCAACACAACGTGTTTAACGATTTAAATTCTAACAAACAGTGAAGGGCATTGTAACCAAATCAACGGGTAGCTGGTACGAAGTAAAAAGCGAAAACGGAGAAATAATGCTCTGCCGTATTCGTGGCAAATTTCGTATCAAAGGTATCAAAACGACCAATCCTGTTGCTGTTGGTGATTGGGTGGATTATCATTTGGAACCCGGTAAAGATACCGGTGTTATTACACATATTTACCCAAGGACTAACTACTTGTTGCGCCGTTCGATTAACTTATCCAAACAGTATCACATTTTAGCAGCAAACATTGACCAAGTCTTTGTGACGGCAACTTTAATTCAACCCGAAACTACTACCATTTTTATTGACCGCATATTGGTAACGGCTGAAGCCTATAATATTCCTGCAGTAATTTTGCTCAATAAAGTAGATTTGCTTAACACCGAAAGCTTGCAACATCAGAAAAATACTTTCATAGAAATATACCAAACAGCCGGTTATCATGTACTGGAAGTATCTGCTGAAACAGGCTTTCAAACAGATAAACTAAAAGAATTGATGACCGAAAAAACTTCCATGTTTACGGGACATTCCGGATCCGGGAAATCGTCATTAATCAATTCGGTTGCCCCTAATCTAAACTTAAAAATCGGAGAAATATCCAAAGTGCACCGGCAAGGCAAACACACAACTACTTTTGCACAAATGTACGATTTGGATTTTGGCGGACATATCATTGACACGCCCGGTATCCGCGGATTTGGAGTTGTGGATATGAAACCGGAAGAATTAGACAGTTATTTTCCTGAAATTTTTGAGCACAAACAGTTCTGTAAATTTAACAACTGCCGGCATATCAAAGAACCCGGCTGCGCCGTTAAACCGGCCGTCCAAACAGGTGATATTCCACTATCTCGCTACAAATCCTACTTGCAACTGCTCGATGAGATTGAGAATGATTTGGGACCGTACCGGTAATTTAGTTAAAAGTTGAAAGTTAAAAGTTGAAAGTAGAGACGTAGCACGCTGCGTCTCTTGTTAAACGTTTATAATGTTATTATCAAAATAATCTCAACATCACCATTTATCCATTCATCAGTTCCAAACCCGGCACTTCGGTACAATCCCGATTATCATCGGGATCACTCAGTGACCTACTTCTCAGTTCATCAGTTCCTCAATTCCTCAATTTAACCCAACATTTCTACCGCAATCTGACATTCTCAATGACTTCATACGTATCTGGATTGATGACTTCCATTTTGATATGTTGCCCATCAACATGGAATAACATCAAAGCGTGTAGAGTAGAAAACTTCTTAACAAACTTACGCCATGGTGTTTTTTCAAGAGAATAATAGGGGGCGCCTGCACTACCGTTGGTAATTTGAACAAAAGGTCGTTTGAATTTTATTTTTTTTCCTGTCCAATCTTTGGGATAAATAGGTGTATTGTTATTGACTTCTAACCGGCTGTAATTATGCTCGTCACCGCAAAGTAAAGCAACAAATTTATCACTTTTGTTGACCAAGATATCTAAAATTTCATCACGGCGTTCGATGATGCCCTTATCAACCGGCTTACCGTCAATATACGGACGAATTTGATTGTTACCGCCATACCACATATCATCGTCCAAGTGTCCTGCGTTAGGAAAAGCAGGTGTATGAAATGTCACAAAAATATGATCTATATCTTTGTCCGCTTCATATTTTGCCATAGTCTTTTTAAGCCATTGCAATTGATTGTCCATAATGTAACCGTGAACATTTCCCGAAGTTAAAGGAATATCATCTGTAGAAGAAGCATACCAATAATTGGAATTCATTACAATCATAGCTACATTGCCATAAGTGTAGTCATACACATTTTCTTTATACGAAGGAAAATCAACCGTTTTCTTGGACGGGTCATATTGATTACCATCTTCCGACTTCAAATCACTGACCGGCAAGCTAAAATTATCAGCAAATGTTTTTTCGGCACTGTACTTTTCAAAAGGAAATTTATCTACAAACAAATGTCCGAAATAGTAAGAATGTCCTTTAAAACCGGTGCGTTTAAAGATACGCTCCATGCTTTCATGGTTCCCCATGGCGACATAAACCGGGTGGTAATGCCAATAATTTTCAGTTGCATGTTTCCAATTGAGATATTGTAAATTTTGCTTGTCATTGCTACTGTTGTAACCGGTCATCAAATCACCTGTAAACTGAAAAAAGGACGCATTTTTATACCCCGCAAGCATCATCATTTTCTTTAAAACATAAGCATTGACCCCGTACAAATTACGTTCACCACCACCTTGACCGGCACGACTGTCGGAAGCATAAGCAAAGGTAAATTTGCTACGACAACCATTTTTGGGAGCAGTTGTAAATTGGTAAGATTCTTTCCAATCATCGTATAAAACGGTATAATTGTATGTAGTTTGCGGTTTCAAGCCCGTAATACTGATTTCGTGATTTTTTACCGGAACTACATCAGAGTAAACTTGATCACCTATACGTACTTGCGCAATAACATTTTTGTTTGTTTTGAAAGAAACGACCAAGCTTTCATCAGTAACTTGGTTGACAAAAGGTCCTTCAATTAAGGTTATATCTTCTTGAAACAATCCTGCTTTATCTTTTTTGAGATTAAGTTTACCATCGTAAATCGTCATACCTTTATCATCGATAAAACGGTAGCCAATACGTGCTTTACCGGTACGTTCCCAATCGATAAAATCATACTTGCCTTTTAACCGGGTAAAAGGAATTTCAACTTTACCGTTTTTTACCTTAACGGTTCTCTTGAAAAATACCGGTCCGGGATATTTGACATTATTTACTTTAATCAATCCGTAACTGATTTTTCCATTTATTCGTTCATCTTGAAAGTCTAATTGAACGCCATTTTTGGTACCTGAAACTTTTGGTTCGGCAATTTTACTATATGTATAAACCGGATTGGAAATTTCTTCGGGATGGAACACTTTTTTGTCAACCACTCCCAAAACACCATTTTTATATTTTATATTGGAATATGATTTTGGCACTTTTATTTTTTGAGCTTGCAGATTAAATCCCAGTAATAACAGTAGGAGAACGGAAAATATTTGTAGTTTTTTCATCATTAATAAATTTTATGCGACACAAAAATAAATCATTTTTATTTCTCTATTTGAAAAATTTGCATTAATTTCGTTTTAAATTTAAAAACAGAAAATTATGATTGCTTATATAATGCCTTTAGGTGTCATTGGCCCGCAACAATTGATTTTAATAGCGATTATCGTACTCATCTTGTTTGGCGGAAAGAAAATCCCCGAATTAATGGGAGGTATCGGAAAAGGAATAAAAGAATTTAAAAATGCGACTTCGGATGATAGTTCCGAGAAAGTTTCAGACAAAACTGAAAAAAAAGAGCAAGCAGAATAAAAATGCTTTAAAATTATTTCAATACGTCATCTATTATTAGCAACACGGCTATAATTGTGACAAGAATATAAAAAATCAGCCGGCAAAAGCCGGCTGATTTTTTAGTCTTATGCTAAAATTTATTGATTTTGAGATTTGATATAATTCAAAGCACTACCGGCTTTAAACCATTCAATCTGTTGCGCATTGTAAGTATGATTGACTTTGATAATGTCAACAGACTTATCAGCGTGTACAATTTCTACAGTCAAAGGTTTGCCGGGAGCAAACTCATTCAAGTCAACAAAATTGAAACGGTCGTCTTCTTGGATTTTGTCATAGTCGGCTTCATTGGCAAAGGTTAATCCCAACATACCTTGTTTTTTCAAATTGGTTTCGTGGATACGTGCAAAAGATTTGACAATTACGGCAATCACACCCAAATGACGCGGTTCCATAGCGGCATGTTCTCTTGAAGAACCTTCACCATAATTATGGTCACCTACAATCACACTTTGCAATTTAGCCTGCTTGATATCTCTGGCTACTTTGGGTACCGCTTCGTATGCTCCGGTAAGCGGATTTTTGGTCTCCCCTACTTTACCGTTAAACGCATTCACACCACCAATCAGCATATTGTTAGAAATATTGTCAAGGTGTCCACGGTATTTCAGCCAAGGACCTGCCATAGAGATATGGTCTGTTGTACATTTACCTACAACTTTAATCAATAAAGGCGCACCGAAAATATTATCACCATTCCAAGCAGGGAACGGGGTTAATAATTGTAAACGTTCGGAATTGGGATCAACTTTAATTTCAACATTTGAACCGTCTTCAACCGGCGCAATATAACCCGGATCATCTACTTCAAATCCTTGCGGTGGTAATTCCCAACCGGTAGGATCTTCAAATTTGTAACCGTCAACAGTATCGGTTTCGGGATTGAAATCCAAACGCCCTGAAATAGCCGTTGCCATAACCATTTCAGGAGATGCTACAAAGGCGTGTGTATTGGGATTGCCGTCTGCACGCTTGGCAAAGTTACGGTTAAACGAATGTATAATCGTATTTTTAGGATTGCCTTCAATATCATCTCTACGCCACTGTCCGATACAAGGACCACAAGCATTGGTAAAGATTTTGGCTCCCAGCTTTTCAAACACCTCCAATATCCCGTCTCTTTCTGCCGTATAACGTACTTGCTCCGAACCGGGATTAATACCGATTTGTGCTTTTGGTTTGATGCCTCTTTCCAAAGCTTGACGGGCTACGGAAGCCGCTCGGGATAAATCTTCATAAG
>JALVLX010000258.1 GCA_027032855.1 Flavobacteriales bacterium
CTTTTGCCAATCCTTTTTTCAGTATTGAGGTGTCGTTTACCATGTTACTGCTGACTGAGATTGTTTCTATGATTTTCGTTTTGCCAAAGTCGGTTGCCAAATCGGTAACAAAGCAATTTGAGTTGTTATCCTTGATTTTTTTACGTCACGGATTTCAAGAGTTTTCAGAAGTGCATTCGCTCAACTGGGAAGAGATGGTCAAGCCTGTAGAATACATGTTTGTTTATGGAGCAGCCTCCTTGTTTGTGTATTTTATCATTGGTATTGTTTATAAAAAACAGCGCCACATCATCATTTGTCGCACCGACCGGGCACAACGTAACTTTGTCCGCTTCAAAAGAGTGATTTCTCTCTTGTTGTTAGTGGCATTTTTGGTAGTGACAACCATTGACTTTAACAATCTGATAGTCAACAATATTTATACTGCTTCTTTTCATACGTTTTTTACCATTTTGATATTTAGCGATATTATGATTTTGTTGATTACCTTCAGATATGCATTGGATTACCGGACTATGTACCGTTATTCTGCCTTTATCTTAGCTACAATATTTATTCGTATCGCATTGACATCACATCCGTATTACGACATTATGATTGGCAGTGCAGCTGCTTTGTATTTGTTGTTTTTGGTGTTGACTTACAACTATTTTGAAAGAGCCAAAAAAATCAAAAAGCAACCGGATGTTAAACATTCAACATTACCCAAAAAATATTTTAAATAACAATTATACATTTTAGATTATGGAAGTAAAAGGAAAAATCAAATTGATTGGCGAAACCAAAACTTACGGAAACAATGGTTTCAGAAAAAGAGAGATGGTCGTAACGACTGACGAACAGTATCCGCAGTTTATCAGTATTGAATTTATTCAGGATAAAACGGACTTACTTGACAATTTTAAAGTTGGTGACGAAGTAGAAGTAAGCATCAATTTGCGTGGGCGTGAGTGGGTAAATCCGGAAGGTGAAACCAAGTATTTCAACTCTATTCAGGGTTGGCGTATCACCAAGATTAATACGGAAGCGCCCCAAGAGGTGCCACCGCCGGTTGATGAAGGTTTTGAACCGGCAGATCCGTTTTTGGATGATGAAGGCGAAAATAATACTAATGATTTGCCGTTTTAAGGTGTGATTTTACAGATTTAGAGTTATAAAAAGACTGCCGGCAGGCAGTCTTTTTTATATAATAATATGTAAGGAAGCGATTAACGCTTGATTTTTTCTTTTTGTTTACGCAGTTGTCTTTTTAGAACGTCATAAACCAAATCCATTGCTTTTTCAAATGTTTCTGCGTCACGTGAAACAAAAATATCATTGCCGGGGACATCGATTTTTACTTCAACCGTTTTGTTTTGTTTGCCGGTGTTGTTGACTTTTAAATAGATTTCCGCTTCAATGACACGGTCAAAAAAACTGTCTAAACGGTTTAATTTTTTTTGAATAAAATCGATTAATTTTTGATCGGCATCAAAATTTACTGCTTGATAAATTGCTTTCATAGGCATGAATTTTAAGTTAATATTTCTATTTTCTGCTTCTCGGATGCGAATTCCGATAAATTTTTTTCAATTCTTGAATACTACTGTGCGTATATACCTGTGTGGCTGCCAGACTGCTGTGACCCAGCAATTCTTTTATAGAATTTAGGTCGGCGCCGTTGTTGAGCAAGTGTGTGGCAAAAGTATGTCGCAAGATATGCGGACTTTTTTTATGTTTGGCACTCACACTACTAAAATACGAATTTATAACACGATATACAAGGACATCATACAATTTTTTACCTTTTTTTGTAAGAAAAAGATAATTTTCTTCGGATTTGTCTGCAAAAAAATCATTTTTCAGGTCAATATAATGCTTTATGGTGTTTATCGTACTTAATAATAACGGCACAATACGTTGCTTATTTCGTTTACCGGTTACTTTTAACTCTTTTTTGTAAAAATCGATATCTTTTTCCTTGAGATTGATCAATTCTGCACGGCGGATACCGGTTGTGTAAAGTAGCGTAATCAGACAATGATCTCTGACACCTTCGTAGTCGTCCGGAAAAAATCCCGAGTCTAACAAATCCTGTATTTCTCCTGCAGAGAATGGGACAGGTATTTTGCGATGCACCCGCAGTCCGGTTAATTGTGCTACGGGATTTTGTTGAATACTGCCTGTTTTTTGCAAAAATTTGTAAAAACTTTTTAAGGCGGCTATTTTGCGGTTTATGGTTTTTTCGGA
>JALVLX010000259.1 GCA_027032855.1 Flavobacteriales bacterium
AGTTTGCAACGGTTCCGGGTGTTTTTTCGTGTTCTAATTTGATAAGGATATCGCCTTTATTGGTGGTAATTTTAGCGTATAAACCTTCGGGTAAGTTTTTTATGTCCATAATTTTTATTTTCGATTAATAAGATTTACAAATATACAATTTTTGGTAGAGGCAAAATATTTTTTGCCTCTACCGGATAATAATACTTAGGGTTGTGACGAAAACAACTAAATAAAAAATAATGATAAATTTCCAAAAACCGTTGGCGTGTTTCATTTCCATAAATTGAAAGGCTACCAACATAAATTTAACAGCCGACAGTCCCAGAATGATAGCCACAAATGTTGATAAACCATAGAAATAAGCGGAGGTTAAAGCTGTTGCAATTGTCAGTATATACAGTAGCACGAGTGCTTTTTGATGATTGAGTTTCATAAGGCAAAAATTTTAAAGAATAAGATATAACATAGGGAACAATAAGAGCCAAATTAAATCGCACATGTGCCAGAATGCGGCACCGGCTTCTATATTCAAAATATTAGGTTCGACTTTCAATTTTCGTAGTCCCAAATACATAAAAAATAAAATTACCAATCCTACAATTACGTGTATAACGTGAAAAGCCGTTAGTAACCAATAAAACGTAAAAAATGTATTGTAACCGATGGTCAAACCGTGCTGAATTTTTTCATAGTATTCTATACTTTTCAAGAGTAAAAACAGTAGCCCGCCTAACATTGCCAGCTTGTTGTAAAATGCAGCTTTGCTTATGTTTTGTTGTTTTACTTTGAGCACGGTCATCGCCATAAAATAGCCGCTGGTTAACAAAAACAGCGTATTCACGGCGCCGTAAGTCGTGTTGAGTTGTAACCGCGACTGATGATACAGTTCCGGATTTTCCCGGCTCGAAATAGCCAAGGCAATCAAGCCTGCACCAAAGGTTATTAATTCGAGCGTTATCAACACCCATAGCAATATGCCGCCGGGTGGATAAAATACATTTTTATAGTCAATTTTTTGTCCCATTTTTTTTATATTTTTCAATTATCCATTCTCAATTTTCAATTAAGACACACGATCGTGCGTCTCTACATGTTACTTGACACTAACTACTTGATACTAAAAACATTCAACATTATGAACATTACAAACATTTAACATGAGACGAATGCAATTCGTCTCTAATACTTTATCTTCTCATATAACTTAACCAATGATTGCAACAATTCTACCGGCGTGGTCAATATCTGATAATGATTTTGACCGAACATTTGCGGTAGATAGTGTTTGGCTTCGGCTTCGATGGCTAAGGCATACGAATTTATTTGACGACTTTTCAATTCTCGTAAAGCTTGCTTGACATCTTGAATGCCGTATTTGCCTTCATACCGGTCGTAATCATTTGGTTTACCATCCGAAATCAGAATCACCCATTTATTTTGGGTATCTCGCTGTTCCAATAAATTACCGGCATGTCGCAACGCAGTTCCAATGCGTGTGTAACCTTGCGGTTGTGCGGTGCCTATTTTGAATTTGACACGTTGCCAATTATCGTCAAACGATTTCAGATTTAAAAACGTGCTGTAATTCCGTGTCTTGGAAAAAAACGCCGCAATGCTAAAATCTACTTGGTATTCATATAATATTTCGCCAAACAAAATGCTCACTTGTTTTTCTATATCAATCACACGATTTCCCGCCGCATAACCGTCGCTTGACAAGCTGATATCCAACAACAACAAAATGGACAAATCTTTTTCTACTTTTCGTTTTGATAAATATATTTTTTCGTCCGGTGTTCTTCTTGAATGCAAATCTACAAAACGATCCGTTACGGCGTCCAAATCAAAATAATCGCCTTGCGTTTGCCGGCGTTGTTCGCGGTAGCGGTTGTTGATATTGGCGAGCATCTTACGCAAGCCGGTTAAAATGGTAGCGTTTTCCTGTATGGTGTTTTTGTAATAATCGATATCCGTTTCTGGGGTCTTTTTCGGATATAATTTGCAAAAATCCGGTTTGTATGCTTTTTTTTGAAAATCCCATTCGTCATAAGTCAGGTAGTAATCACCGGCAGTTACTTCCACACTTTCCGAAACGGTAATATTTTCCATAAACTCGCTTTGATAAACAGAATGTGTATCTTCATCAACCCGCACCGTCCGGCTCATTTTCAGCTCGTCCAAAGCATTTTGATGCGATTCCAATTCATCATCACCGTCAAAATCTTTCCAAAT
>JALVLX010000260.1 GCA_027032855.1 Flavobacteriales bacterium
TTCGCCATTATTATTTTTAACCCATTGTTTTATCTTTGGCCACCATTGTATGGCTTCTTCTTCTGTCATTTCAATTTTAGTAGATTGAATATGCTCATTTATCAGCTTTAATGTTTGCGTAGTTACTGATTTTGATAGAATTTCAAAAGCTTTTTGAAAAGGATTGATACGATCAATCATATCAATATGTATATCATCAATATTTACAAAACTACCTGCCATTCGGATAAACTTTTTGTTGCCTTGCTCTTCTATTGTGCTGTTTTTTATCACAGAATCCGCTACAACGTGTTGTCTTACGGCTTCTATATCTTCTTCATTTAAATCCGGATATGTTTCACGTATGATTTTTGGAATAAGAATAGTGTTGATGACTTCAGGTTCAACATTTCCCGGCATTGCTTTTAGCATTTGCGGGTCTTGTAGTATTTTGGCTTTTAAATCATTTAAATCTGATTCAATTATATCTTTTGCTCTTTGTGAAGTTGGTAATTTAAACCCTCTTATTCTTATTGTTTTTTTATCATCATCTTCCTCATCATCCTCTTCATCTTTTTTTAGTTTAAATTTAAAGTTTGGTGCTAAAACTTGTTCCATCAATAATGATGCAGTAATGGCTTTCAGCATATTATTTACTGCTACTTTTACTTCATCATCTTCGGCATCAGGTTGGGCAATCAAATTTGTAAATTGGGCGTGTGTTTTGTTTGGGCTGTCTCTGGTAGTTCTTCCAATTATTTGAATTATTTCTGTCAACGAACTTCTGTAGCCAATGGTTAAAGCGTGTTCGCAGTAAGGCCAATCAAAACCCTCTTTTGCCATCCCCAAAGCAATAATGATATCAATGTCGTTTTCAGATTTTACTTCACGAAGATATGCACTTATTTTTTCTCTGGCTTTAGGGTTGTCATTTACCAAATCTGCAACTTTCAAAATCTTTCCTGTCTTATGACTTTTAATATAAAGAACGCCTGTTTTTTCGTCCTGATATTCCAATTCACCCAATACGTCAATGATGTGATTGACTTCTTCGTATTTTTGTTTGGAAGATTCAGCTGAATTGACGCTGGGAATATGTATAATTGTTTTTTTATTTTCATCTAAAACTTCAGCCAAAGCAGACATTTCTTTATCAGGATGCTTTTTGAAGTATCTACCTGTATAAAAATGATAACCAATACCTAAGGATTTTAAATATTCATATCCATTTAGTTGTTCGTAATAAGTATAGGTAATCTTAGTGAATTTTGCTTCATCTTCGGGCATCAAAACCGGAACACTATCACCACGAAAATATGAACCTGTCATTGCTAAGATATGCGCATTTGACTTATGCATAATATCTTTTAATACTTGTCCTAGAATATTATCGCCATCTGCTGATACGTGATGAAATTCATCAATGGCAACTAATGTATTATTTAATTTTTTAGGATCAATGGCTTCAAAAGCAAAGCGAAATGTGGCGTGTGTGCAAATTAAAATTTGTTCATCAGAATCTAAAAATTCTAAAAATGCTGAAACTTTACTTTTCTCTTTACCCGGTGTGCAAAGATTATACTTAGGGTTGGGTTCCCAATCAGCAAAAAAACCGTGTTTTATTAATTCTGTTCTTCCAAATGAAGCACCAATAGATTTTTCAGGCACGGCAACAATTACTTTATTGATGCCTTGATTTGCAAGTTTATCCAAAGCAATAAACATTAAAGCTCTTGATTTTCCTGATGCCGGTGGTGCTTTTAGCAACAGGTATTGAGCTGTTCTGCCTTCATAGGCTTTTTCTTGCATTTCACGCATTCCTAATGCGTTGGTGCTTTTACTTTTTCCTGTTTGATCGTAGGTTACATATACTAAATCTGGCATATTTTATTTTTTTAATTTTTTCTTGCGTGTTCGTTTTTGTTTTGCAAAAAGCGTATCTTTATTTGTCATTTTTTCATATAACTTAAACAAATATTCCAATCGTTCCGTATCATTTTTAAAAGGTTGCAATCTGTAACATTGCTCTACGGCTTTGTCTAATTCTTGATGTGCCTTAAGCAAACCTTCGGGCATTGTATCCGGATTATACAATTGGGCCATTGTTTTGCCGGGGTGTTTGGCTCTCTCATCCAAAATATCAAACACATATTGATTTAAATTCTCCTTTTGTTTGGTGGTAATTTCTGGAAAAGGAAAGGTGTTGTAGCATAATTTGGCTGAATATCTGTAATCAGTTTTTAATTTTCCACCAACAGCTCTTACCCAAACCATATGCATCCGTGATGTTACTACGGCGAAAAGCCAAGGTTGGGCGTGGTAAATAGCCATTGCTGAATTAGAAATAACAGTATCGCCATTTAGAAAGCCTATTGGAATATAATCTCTTTTTTCTGAGGATGTTGCAGGAATTATAATTGAATCTGTGTTTTGGTGAGCTGAAAAATAAAAGTGATTTGGATTTTTTGCTTTTTCTCTAGTGCTTTTCTCAGAACTATTTAACCGATGTATTTCTACCCTATCAAGTCTGTTTTTGATTTCATCTATTTTTATTGCTTCATCCAAATCACAATCATCAATCCATAATGTAAAGCGTTTACAACCTTTTATAAAATCAGATCCGCCTAAATATTCTTTTATCCATTTTTTTGCATTTGGATTTTTTTTCAAAAAAATGTTTTTTTCTTGTTCTGAAAACAATAAATTTCCTCCATCATTTGGCATATTTCCAAACCTCATTTCTGGAAATTTCGATAAAGGATAACTTCTTCCTATAACTACAATATTTGATGCTTCTATTAAGTATGGGTTAATATTTTTCACTTCTTTTTTGAACTTATTTTTAAATAAATATTTCGGTTTACCGGAAACATTTCTTAATCCAATAATTACCACAGTAACTCCTGCATTTCCCTTAGCATTGTTTGTCCATTTGAAAGATTGATACGCAAAATCAATCTCAATCTTATCGTTTAAGATTCTACTCCACGTTAAAGAAACTAATAAACCTTGACAAATGGAATTTGTTGAAACAAAGGCAACTTTTGCATTATATCCTTCAATATATTTTGCACCCTTATAAAACCAAGCAGAAATATAATCTAAACTTTTATATTTCGTTTTAAAAACAAATTTTAAATCATCTTTTTGTTTTTGATCTTGTCTTCTACTACCCAAATAAGGCGGATTTCCAATAATATAAACTTCATCAGTTTTGTTTATAGGACAAACTTTTTTCCAATCTAATCTGGTGGCATTTCCTTGCTTTATTTGCACAGCTTTTTTTAGGGTAAAATGGGTTTTGTTTTTCCGTAATCAAAAAGCATTTCTTCAAATATGCGATTCATTTGGTGTTCTGCTAACCAAAGCGAAAGTATTGCCATTTCGTGAGCAAAATCGTCTATTTCAATTCCGTAAAACTGTGAAAGCTGAATAGATGTCCATTTAAAAGTCGGTGCTGTTTCTAAATCTGTAATTTTTTGTAAAATTTTTATCTCCAAAAGTCTTATTTCTTTGTAAGTAATAATCAAGAAATTGCCACTACCGCAGGCAGGGTCAAAAAATTTGATATTACTTATTCTATTGATAAGCTGTTGTAACTGCTTGATAGTTTTTGCTTTTTCAAATTCTTCATATAGTTCATCTAAAAATAAGGGTTTTATCAGTTTTAAAATATTTTCTACAGAAGTGTAGTGCATACCTAAATCACTACGATATTCGGGCATTACTACCGCTTGTATCATTGAACCGAAAATATCCGGATTTATTTTTTCCCAATTAAGTTCTCCCAATTCTATAAGAATCTTTCGTGCTTTATACGTAAAAAAAGTGCGTTAATTTTATTTTTAAACAAATCACCGTTTACATAAGGGAATTTAGCTAAATAATCAGGATATTGGCTGTTGTTCTTATCATTAAGTCTTTCAAAAAGTTTGTCTAAAAAAATATGTGTATCCTTTCCGTTTTCTGAAGTGTGCTGAACTAAAGTGTTGGTAAAAATATTTTCTTTAAAAATATCCGTATCCTCAGCAAAGAAGCAAAATAATAAGCGTGAAAGAAAAATGTTGAGTTCGTGAACACGTTCTTTAGAATCATAGATTTCGGGGTTTCCTTCAATTAGTAAATCGTAGAGTTCTGCCATTTTGTAAGAAGCATTTCTATCTGCTTCGTTATTGTTTGAGGCATTATATACCTCACTACCTGCCAATGGTAGAAAGAAATCAAAATATTTTGGCAAGTCATTGATTTTAATATCTAGATTTTTGTTTAATTTAAGGTCTTTTGCTACTATTTGTTTAAAATCTGTTAGTATGACAAATCTTGGTTTGTGTTTTATAATACGGTGCTCCTTGCTAATCTCCTCAATACTGCTTAGTAATTTATCAGAATTTTCAACTTTAAAGAATATTTTCTTTTTATAAAGGATTTCACCTTCGACTGATGATAAATTATAATCTCCTTTTTTTAATCGAGTGACAGAGGTCTTTGAAATGCCGTATGCAACCAACAAATCAAAGATAAATTCTTCTTTTGAGAAATTATCAATTAACGTTTGAACATTATGTTGTATTTCTGTTGATTTCATTTTACACTTCTAATTTTTTTAAATGACGCATTGTTCCACGCAACACAGTTTCAAAATCCGGTAAATTTTGAATTTGATCTGCCATAGACTTTAGCCAACGGCCTTTGTATTGCGGTAATCTTTGGTTGAGTTTTGAATGAAAATTTGAGGGATTTATCCCTTTGTTTTCACATTTTTTTATAAAATCCGAAATATAAAAATCTATGTCCATTTGATGTTTTTCCAACAAATACCAAATATCATAAAAATCTCGTGCTTGCATCCTTTGCATTACGGAACGTAATTTTTCAACCAATACTTCTTCTAAAGCATAGCAAAGTAGTTGATATTCTTCTTGATCGGAATAATCGATAAAAACTTTATTTAACTTAGCTTCAAAAACTAATTTTTCATTTTTGGAAATATCGATTTTTACTTTTTTATTTGCACCTAAACCACCAAGTGGTCCAATATAACTGATATAAAAATTGATACCTCCATCCTGATGCTCATTATTATCAATAATATTCAGTGGGATGTTTGCTTCCTCTTTGATATACTCAAAGACTTCTACAAAGTGTTCAAGTATTTTTTCATTGCTTAAAGTATCATTAATTAAGGTAAAATCAAGATCTTCGGAAAAACGGTAATCTTTAAAATATACTTTCTTTAAAACGGTTCCGCCTTTAAAAACAAGCGCTTTGGAAAGTACAGAATGCTGAGACATTCCTTGAAGAATCCAAGAAAGTATATAATCTTTTTCAATTTGTTGGTCTCGCACACCGATTTTGCGAGCTTTGTTTTGTATTTCTCCCGGTTTTATCACGTGTAAATAGCTGATTTAATGGTTTCTGTTTCTAAATTTTGTTGAATGCTCCAACGACTTATCATTTTACCTGATTTAGGTAGTTCAGTGTCTAAAAGCACATAAGATTTTGTTTTTAGTTTGTTAAGTTTTGAAATAATATCTGTCTCTATTTCTAAAATTTCCAATAAAAAACCTAAACGCTTGATAACCGCTTGTGATTTAAAGCGTTTTGCATATTCAAAAAGTCTATCAAATTTTATTTTATCTTTTGAGCTATAAATAGCTCTTGCTACTTCTACAATACCACCGGCATAATCAGGTTTAAAAAGGCAATCGATAAAAGTTTTTTCCAAGTCCGAACAAAGAACTTTGTTAAAGCTATCAATCCATATTTTTTTAGCACCGAAAAAATGATTTTGATTATGGTAGATAAACTGAAAATCAACATTTTTAATTCTAATTATTGAAGGTCGAACTTGTTTTGGAACAATGATTTGTTCTTTAAGCGAGGGCTGAGTAATTAAATTATGAATCTGTAATGCGGAATAATACCCGATATAATAATCATCTCCTTTTGTTAGGCACTGTGCAATGATATGCCAATCAGGCATAAAAGATTTAGCGTCTTTTTCATAAGGAATAATGAAGTATAAACCTTTTTTCAAACGCATTAAAAGTCCTCTTTTTACCATATCACTCAATAATTCTTTCAAGGCACTATTGCTTGAATTTGGTAAAACCTTAACAGCATCAGCATAAGAAAAACACTCTTGTCCTAACTCGTTAAAGTAGGTTAAGATTTTACTTGATTTAGTTGATATGTTTTTAATCCTCATAGTTTTATATACTGACAACAAAGATAAAAAAAATATTTATAAAAATTATTTTTTAGTGTAAATAAGTCAGTTTTGCACTGACTATTTTGATATGATAGATAATATGCTATATTTTTATCGGTTTGGATAAAGGAAAGCTCTTATTATTTTTGAGGCACGATAAAAATAATAAGTGCTTGACTATGCACCGGATTTTTCTTTTTACTTACATTTTTTCTTACGTTCTGCACAACGGTCAATGTATGGTTTGTAGCAAACTAAAAATTCGCCAACCATTGATTTAAGCACCAAAGTTAGCAAAATTCTGCGAATTTTTTATATTTTTTTCCACCGCTAAAAATTCGCAGAATTTTTGCGGTGCAAAAACTCGCAAACCAAACAATCAATCACACAAACGCTATGTCGTCTATGCAGTGTTGTGAGCGATT
>JALVLX010000261.1 GCA_027032855.1 Flavobacteriales bacterium
GCAAACCCGCTTCGATATGGGCAACTTTTACGTGAAGTTTTTTGGCTGCTAAGGCACCGGCTATGGTCGAATTGGTGTCGCCATAAACCACTACCCAATCGGGTTGCTCCTTAACAATCAACTCTTCAATTTTTTCCAACATTCTACCGGTCATAGCACCATGTGACAAGCTATTGATGTTCAGGTTGTAATCCGGTTCCGGAATACCCATTTCATCAAAAAAAACAGCACTCATATTGGTATCAAAATGTTGTCCTGTGTGAATAATTATTTCCTGTATATCATTGTGTTTAGCAATTTCGGCACTTAAAGCCGCTGCTTTTATAAATTGTGGTCGCGCTCCTAATATGGTTAGTATCTTCATTATCGTTGAAATGGGTGTTTAGCCAAAGGCAATTTAACAAAAGGATGTTGTTCACCTTTATTTAATTCAATTTCTGCATTTCGTATTTGATAGACAATTTCAATAGATTTTCGGGCATCGTCCAATCCAAAACCTTTACCGGCTATGATATTTTCATAACTTTTAGTATGTAGATCAAAAAACCCTCCACTAAACTCTATTTCTTCGCCATCCACTGTTATTGACCGGTAAGTTCTTTGACCTTTTGCTTTTATTTCTTCGGGGATTACATCGTAATTGATAGACAAGAACCAACGTACCCGGGCTTTTTCAAACTCTAAATACCCTGCAGCCCTGTCATGCTCATGTAAATGCGTAATATTTGTTTTAATATCGCCAAAAATCCAAGACAACATATCATAGAAATGAATACCTATATTCGTGGCGATTCCACCAGATTTGTGTTTGTCACCTTTCCAGGAAGTATAGTACCAATGTCCTCTGGAAGTCAGATATGTTAAATCAATATCATAGATTTTATCTTTGGGTCCGTTATCTATTTTTTCTTTTAATGCAACAATACTTGGGTGTAAACGTAGTTGCAAAATAGTATTGACTTTATGTCCGGTTTCCTTTTCAATTTCTTGTAAAGCATCGATATTCCAAGGGTTTAACACCAAAGGTTTTTCGCAAATAGCATCTGCCCCGCTACGCAAAGCCATTCTGATATGTGCATCGTGCAAATAATTGGGGGTGCAAATACTGATATAATCTAAATTTGTTCCCTTTCTTTTCAGTTTTTCGATGTGTCTGTCAAAACGTTCAAATTCCACAAAAAAATCCGCATCGGGAAAATAACTATCTATGATCCCCACACTATCAAATTTATCTAAAGCAGCCAATAAATTATTACCTGTATCTTTAATGGCTCTTAAATGTCTAACGGCAATATATCCGCCTAAACCTATTAATCCAAAATTTTTCATATTTTTTTAACGCTATTACTTTCTAATTTATATTTTTCACCACTTTCAGGGCATGTTGCAATCCCGTTTTCATCAAAATTCAATCGATGCCCGTATGCACTCATCCAACCGATTTGTTTTGCCGGATTTCCTACCACCAAAGCATAAGGGGGGACGTATTTAGTAACAACAGCGCCGGCACCGATAAAGGCGTATTCACCTATGTCGTTACCGCAAACAATGGTTGCATTGGCGCCAATGGAAGCCCCTTTTTTTACAAGAGTGCGAGCATATTGTCCTCGTCGATTGACCCCACTTCTAGGATTGATGACATTGGTAAAGACCATAGAAGGTCCTAAAAATACATCATCTTCACAAATAACACCGGTGTAGATTGATACATTGTTTTGTACCTTAACATTTTTTCCTAATACAACTTCGGGTGAAACCACTACATTTTGTCCGATGTTACAGTTTTCTCCAATTTTACAATTAGACATTATATGTGAAAAATGCCATATTTTAGTGCCCTTTCCTATCTCGCAGCCTTCATCTATAACAGCTGTTTCGTGTGCAAAATATTCTTTTTTCATAGTAAATTCTTTTTTCTTTGATTTGTATTAACAACATTATACAATTGTTTAATAATAAAACAAAAATACTTAAAATATTTATTTTTATTGTTTTTTTAGCATTTTACCTACATAGCTAAAATATCGACTATCTTTACCCTCAATATACTTTATCAATTTTTCTTTATCAATCCACCCATACCGCCAAGCAATTTCTTCCAAACAAGCAATTTTCAATCCTGTGCGTTTTTCTATGACTTTAACAAATTCCGTAGCGTCGGCGAGGGCTTCGTGGGTACCGGTATCCAGCCAAGCATAACCG